>CAUZWH010000243.1:0-5106 GCA_963583675.1 Alphaproteobacteria bacterium | reverse complement strand
GCTCGCCGCCATGGCCAAGACGGCCGCTTATAGGGATCGTGTTGAGCTCCGCGTCCAGGCTTCGGGCGCTAATGCACAGCGTCAGATCCAACAAATGAACGCTATGATCCAGGCGGGCGCCGACGCCATCCTGGCCTTTCCCATTGCTCCGACAGCGCTGAATGGCGTGATCCGCAACGCGTGTAAACGCGGCGTCGTGGTGGTCGTAATCAATGGTGTGACCGAGCCATGCGCCTATGTGGTCAAGATCGAGGGCGTCGCCTTCGGCAAACGCAAAGCGCAGTGGGTCATCGACCAGATGGGCGGCAAGGGCAATTTGGTCACCATCACCGGCGTACCTGGCGTGTCTTACAGTGAAGATCACGAGCAGGGCGTGCAGGAAGCGGTAGCCGCCAGCCCCGGCGTTAATGTGGTCGCCACCCTGGTTGGTATGTGGGATCAGTCGCTGGCGCGGGTGCGCATGCGGGAGCTGCTCGCGACCCGCGGTTGGGATGAGATCGATGGCGTGGTCGCCGGCACCGGCTGCTACACCGTCTCGCTGATGCAGGTTGAGGATGGCTATTATCCGGATCATCCGATCATTCCGTGCGCCGGCGAATCAGCCAATGGCGGTCGCTTGCAAATGCTGCCAGCGGATTCTGGTATGGATGGCGCGATTGGCCGTAACGGTCTTTCGGTCGGCTCCGGTCTTTGGTCCGTGCCTTATCTGTTAAAAATTGCCGTCGACGCGCTCGACGGTAAAAACCCCGAGCAACTCATCTATTACAATGACTATGTGGTCGATGTGACGCCGGGCAATGTGAAATTGTGCGAGACCGGCTCGGCGGCAGAATTTGGCGCCGGCTGCAACACCATACCGCCGGGCACGGTACCGCCAGATTACGCAGTTGATTTCTGGTCACCGCTTACGCCGGAACTCGGCTTCAACGCCGCACTACTCGGCGAGCCCGACTATTAAACACGGTGACCTGCAACGCCAAACCAAGGCGATGACGATCCGTTGTTTATGAAGACCGACGCTGCCGGGCAGGCTCTCTTTGGGCCTGCCCGGCAAGTTCGCGGGGCCCAATATTTATGACCGATTCCAACGCCGCAAGAACCGCCGCTGTCACCATCGCGGGCCTCTCCAAGCGCTTTGACGCGACCGTCGCGCTTGAAGATGTAGGATTTTCCGTGGCGCGCAGTGAAGTGCGGGCGCTAGTCGGCGAGAACGGCGCCGGCAAATCCACCTTCGTTAAAATCCTGAGCGGCCTGATCAAGCCCGATAGTGGCAGCGTTGAAATATTCGGCGAAAAACTTCGCCCCGGGCGGCCCAAATTCAGCCACCATCTTGGCGTTCAAACCGCCTACCAGGAACTTACCCTGGCGCCTGACCTCACCGTTACTCAAAATATGCTCCTGCCCTATGAGCCCAGCATCGCCGGCCAGGTCAGCAAACGCCAGAGCCGCCAGCGCGTCGAAGAAATTCTCGAACGGCTTGAGCTCGGCTATGTGCGGCCCTCGGCCCTAGTGTCCGAGCTAGACCTGCCGACGCGCCAGAAGATTGAAATCGCCAAGGCTATCGGGCGCAATCCGCAACTGCTGTTATTGGATGAGCCAACCTCGACGCTCTCGGCGGCCGATGTGGATTGGCTCGGGCGCCAGATCGACAAACTGCGCGCCGACGGCGTCACCATTCTGTTTATTTCCCATCGACTGCCTGAGGTGCGCCGATTTTGCGATAGCCTGACGGTGCTCCGGAACGGCCAGCATGCCGGCTCCTATCCGATTGATGAGGTCAGTGATGACGATGTGGTCCGTCTGATCATCGGTCGCTCGCTCGGCACGATTTATCCGGCACGCAGCGACCACAGGCAAAAAGACACGCCGCAGCCGGCACTGGAGGCAAGGGATATTACCGCGGGGCCACTACTGAGCGACGCCTCGTTGAAGCTGTGGCCGGGCGAGGTGCTGGGCATCGCCGGCCTGCAGGGCATGGGCCAGCGCGAACTGTTCGAATGCCTGTTCGGCGCCCACAAAATGCGCAAAGGGCAGATCCTCGTCGCCGGTCGCCCGGTCACCCTGACGGCACCTGCCGACGCCGTGCGTATGGGCATGAGCCTGGTGCCGGAAGAACGTAAGACAGACGGCCTCTTTCTCGAGCTCTCCGGCACCCGCAACGCCTCGCTGCCGGTGATCGACCGGCTATCACCCTTCGGCTGGGTGGATGAAGCCAATGAAAGCCGGGCGGTGGATGCCGTGTTTGATCGCCTCGGCGTGCATCCGCGCGCGCTTTACAAGCCGGTAGCGTCCTTCTCGGGCGGCAATCAGCAAAAGATCGCCATCGCCAAATGGCTGCTCGCCGACAGCAACATCATGCTGATGTTCGACCCGACGCGCGGTGTCGATATCGGCACCAAACATGAAATCTATGTGCTCATCCGCGAGCTTGCCGAAGCCGGCAAGTCGGTGTTGTTTTATTCCACCGAAGTACCGGAGCTGGTCAATCTCTGTGACCGGGTGCAGGTGATTTATCAGGGCCGCATGGTCGCTGAACTTGCCAGCGATAACATTACGGAAGAAGAAATCATGCGCCACGCGCTCGGTCAAAGCCCGGGTCAGAGCGCGCCCGGTCATGCAGCGGGAGCGCCCGCATGAGCATGACAGTGAGGGGCCGGTTGCGCGGGCAGTTTGGCAACATCGACCGCCACCGCCGCCTGCTTGTCGCCATCTCTGCCTTCGTCATCATGTTCCTGTTCCTCAGCGTCGTGGCCCAGGGCTCGTTCTCTTATTTCAGCATCAATGTACTGTCCGCCAATACCGGTGCCTTGGTGTTCGCCGCCATGGGCCAGACCATCGTGTTCCTGCTCGGCGGCTTCGATCTCTCGGTCGGCGCCACCCTCTCCCTGGTCAATATCATTGTTGCCCTCAATACCAATGATTCTCCCGTCAGCCAGGTGTTGATGGTCTTTGCCGGCATCGGCGTCGGCGGGGCGGTGGGCGCTTTCAACGGCTTCTTCATCGCCTATGTGCGCCTGCAGCCGGTAGTCGTCACCTTGGCCTCAATGTTTATTATCCTCGGACTCAATCTATTGTTGATGCCGACCCCGGGCGGCTATGTACCGCTCGAATTTTCCCTCGCCTTTACCGGCGATCTCGTCCCGGAAGTTTTCCCCGCCGCACTTGCTTGGATCATTCTGGCGTTAATCGTCTGGGCGCTGATTAAACGCAGCCGTTTCGGCACCGCGATCTATGCGGTCGGCAGCTCCGAAGAGGCGGCGCATTCAAACGGCATCCCCGTCGCCCGCACGAAATTCTTGGGCTACACGCTGGCCGGCATGTTTTATGGCATGGGCGGCGTTTTTCTCAGCGCCCAGACCAGCTCGGGCGATGCTCTGGTTGGGCGCGAGATGCTGCTACTGGTATTCGCCGCCACCATCCTCGGCGGCACGCGCATCGGCGGCGGCCAGGGCGGTTGTCTCGGCGCCGCCTTCGCCGCTTTTACCCTGACCTTGATCGCCAATGTTCTGCTCGTGCTCAACGTCTCGTCGCACTACACCTCGATCGTTGAGGCCGTGATCTTAATCCTCGCGGTGATCGGCGCCTCGATTGGCCGCGAAGCGCCGATTGCCGATTATTTTCGCCTTGCCCAATTACAACTGACCGGCCTTGTCAGTCGGAGTCTGCCCAGATTTCACCCCGGCAGGCAGCGCGGGCGCATACGCTCGGACTGGACCATCCGCCCGGATGATGAACTGCGCGGTTCGCCGTTCCAACAATGGGTTACCAAAAACTGGGGCACTTTGCGCCTGCTGATTCCCGCCTGGACGCTGTTTCTCCTGGTCTATGTCCTGGTGCTGATTTTCATCGGGCCGTCGGCGTTCAGCACAGCTTATTTCAACTCCCTGCTGATGCTCGCCCTGTTTACCTCTGTACTCGCCATCGGCCAGGGCGCCGTGGTGTTGACCGGCGGGCTCGACCTTTCAGTGCCGCATACCCTGGCCTTTGCCGGGGTGTTTCTCGCCGCCGTTTCCAATGGTGCCGATGGGCCTGCCTATTGGGCGATCCCGGCGGTGCTCGGATTCGGCATGCTGGTCGGGCTGGCCAATGGGCTCGGCATCGTCGTCTTCGGCATGCCGGCGATTGTCGTAACGCTGGCGACCAACGGCATCATGCAGGGCCTCGGCCTGCTCTACACCGGCGGCATTCCGACCGGACGCTCGCCCGAAGCGCTGCAATGGCTGTTCAGGGCGCGCTTTCTCGGTTTCGCCCCGGCCTCTTGGTCGATGATTCTAATCGTCATCGTTGCCGTCATTCTGTTGCACCGGACGAGCTTCAGCCGGCGGATATTTGCGGTCGGTAGCGGCCAGCGGGTGGCGCGCCTCTCGGGCGTGCGTGTCGATAAGACCATTGTCGGCGTCTATATGCTTTCCGGATTCTGCTCAGCCCTGGCCGGCGTGCTGATGACCGGCTTTTCCAGCATCTCTTTCCTGCGCATGGGCGAGCCCTATTTGCTGCCGGCGATTGCCGTCGTGCTGGTCGGCGGCACCCTGGCGACCGGCGGACGCGGCAATTATCTCGGCATGTTCGGTGGCGCGCTGCTGCTGACCGCAGTCAGTACGCTGGTGGTCGGCACCGATGTTGCTATCGGCCTCAGAGACGTCATCTTCGGCACCGTTATTCTCGGCGCCGTTTTGACGCTCCGGGAACGCCATAGATAACCCCAAACATTCTATCGCGGAGGATCTTCCCCCATGGCGGCATTTTCAACGGTACGCACGCCCAGTGCGGCAGAGATGACCGATCTGGCCGAGGATTTCGGCATGCATCTGGATGGAGATCTGGCCCAATCCTACCGCGATCTAGTCGATGAAGGGCTGGAGAGCTACCGCCGCCTCGATCAATTGGTCGAGCCCAAATTGCCGGTGCGCTATGCGCGCGGCCCGGGCTATCGTCCGGAGCCCGAAGAAGACTCCCTAAACGCCTGGTGGCGGAAGAGCGAAATCAAGGGTGCTGCGAGCGGCCCGCTGGCCGGCAAGACGGTGGCGCTGAAAGACAATATCTGCTTGGCCGGCGTGCCTATGACCATTGGCACCTCGCTGCTCGAAAGCTATGTGCCGGATATCG
>CAUZWH010000242.1:0-5180 GCA_963583675.1 Alphaproteobacteria bacterium | reverse complement strand
CACGACGAAGAGAGCGACGAGCTGTTCTCGCGGGTCGCCCAAGGCGACGTGTCGACTGAGATAAGGTTTCCCAGTGATCGCGGTATTGCCGGCAGCGTTTTCACGTCCGGTGAGCCGATTATGATTCATGACCCCTACGCTGATCCGCGTTTCAATCCGGAAGTCGACAAGCGAACCGGTTATCAAACCCGCAATATCCTCTGCGTGCCGTTAAAGAACCGCAGCGGGCGCATCATTGGAGCGACCCAGGTGCTGAACAAGCATGAAGGGGATTTTGACAACGATGATCGCCAGATGCTTGATGCGATCACGCTGCACGCGTCTGGCGCGCTCGAAAACGCCAAACTGCACCAAAACGTCGAACGACAGCGTCGCGAAGAAGAAAAAATGCTGGAGGTGGCCAACGCGATCTCCACCGAACTTCAACTTGAGCCGCTACTCGCCAAAATCATGAGCGCAACGACCGAGTTGCTTGATGCGGATCGCTCAACATTGTTCATGTACGACAAAAAAGACAATCAGCTGTGGTCGCAGGTTGCGGAAGGGGTTGGCACCAAGGAGATTCGTTTCCCGTCGAATGCGGGAATCGCGGGCTCGGTGTTCACCGCGCGTGAAACGCTCAATATTCCCGACGCCTATGCCGATGCCAGGTTTAACTCCGAAATCGATAGGAAGACCGGATACAAGACCAACAACATGCTGTGCATGCCCGTGTTCAATAAGGCGGGTGACGCGATTGGCGTAACGCAGGTTCTCAACAAGCACACAGGTCCGTTCACGTTAGTAGACGAAAAACGCCTCCAAGCGTTCTCCTCACAAGCAGCAATCGCGCTCGAAAACGCCCAGTTGTTCGAGGATGTACTGAACGAACGCAACTACTCTGAGAGTATCCTCAAGAGCCTTTCGAACGGCGTGGTGACCCTCGATTGGCAGTGTCACATCATCAAAGTCAACGACGCGGCGCAGCGAATCCTTAAGACAACCGAGGCCGAACTCCTCGAACGCCCGGCGGACGAGATTTTCACCGGCGATAATGCCTGGGTAATTGAAGGCATCGAAAGGGTTCGGAAAAGTAACGAGAGCGACATCGCGATCGATACCGAGCTCAAGTTTGGCGACGAAGAGGTCTCGGTAAACTCCACCATTGTGTCGCTAATCGATATTCAGGAAGAGCCGCTTGGTTTCATGCTGGTCTTCGAAGACATCAGCGCTGAGAAGCGCGTCAAAGGAACGATGGCGCGCTACATGAGCAAAGATGTGGTCGATAAATTGCTGGAGAGTGGCGCGTCCGCGCTTGGCGGAACTCAGCAAGAAGTTTCAATATTATTCTCCGATATTCGCAGCTTTACGACGATTTCGGAACGCATCGGTGCGCGTGAAACCGTATCGATGTTGAACGACTATTTTTCGGAAATGGTGGATATCATTTTCCACAATCACGGCATTCTCGACAAATATATCGGCGACGCGATCATGTCGATTTTTGGGGCACCGTTCATGACCGAGGAGGACGCCGATAACGCCATCTACGTGGGCAATGAGATGCTGGTGGCGCTCCGGTCGTTCAATGCCCAGCGTGAAAGCGAAGGTAAGGAATCAATCAATATTGGAATTGGCATTAACACCGGCGAAGTTATCGCCGGAAATATTGGCTCACCCAAACGGATGGACTACACGGTTATTGGCGATGGGGTTAACCTCGCAGCGCGGCTCGAGGGGGCTTGTAAACACTACAAAACAAAACTGCTCTACAGCGAATTTACACACAGCAGACTCAAACACGATCCCGTCTGCCGGGAGATCGATCTCATTCGGGTGAAAGGCAAAACCGAACCCGTGTCCGTCTATGAGGCGCTTGGATATCACGACGAAACGACATTCCCCAACCTTGAGCACACGCTGTCTGGATTTAAGAGAGGGTTGGCACAATATCGCCAACGTGATTGGCGTGGCGCGATTATGTGCTTCCAAGAAGCGCTCTCATTCAACCCCAATGACGGCCCCTCGCAGCTCTATCTGGAACGCGCGCTCTATTACCAGGACAACGCGCCGGGCGATGAGTGGGATGGGGTTTGGACGCTAACCGAGAAGTAGGTCCGGGATTTTGTGCGATCCGCATCTGTCCCAGCTTGGCCCATTACGAGGACGTCCTAGACGACCTCCTGGCTAACTAGCAAACAACCCTCTACGTCGCGATGAGTGAATTCTTCGACCTCATCATCGTCATTATTGTTCTGGTGGCGGTTTTCATTACATTCGTGCGCGGGAAACCGCCGCCCGAAATTGCCGTGGTGGGTGGTGTTGGGGTACTGCTGGCGACCGGCGTGCTGTCAACGTCTGACGTTCTGCGTGTGTTCAGCAACGGTGCTCCCGTTACGATCGCTTGTATGTTCATTCTCAGCGCAGCACTCGATCGGACTGGTGGGATCGCCGTGGTCGGCGCGCTGGTCTCGCGCCTTGCTGGTCAATCACCTGTCGTTATGCTGGTCACGTTGATGGGATGCGTCGTCATAACTTCGGCGCTCATCAACAACACACCTGTAGTCATCATTCTCACTCCCGTGATGATGGACTTGGCTCGGAACATACGCATGGCGCCGTCGCGCCTGCTTATTCCCTTGTCGTTCGCCTCGATATTAGGTGGCGCCTGTACGCTTACCGGCAGTTCGACCAATCTCCTGGTTGCCGGTATCGTCGCGGAACAGGGGTTAGATCCGATTGGGATATTCGAGATCACGCCGCTCGGGATCGTGCTCGCGATCATTGGGGTTGCCTATATCGCTCTGATCGGCCGCCATCTACTTCCTGATCGAGAAACCCTGGCTGGCTTGCTGGCGGGCCAACCGGAGCGCCATTTCCTGACCGAAGTAGTGATCCCAGAGGACTCGTTCTTGATCGGCAAGTCCTTGAGACAGGCAGGGCTCCTCCACAATCCAGAGGCTGAGGTTCATGACCTCATACGAGGCGATATCTCACTTCGCTTCCGCCACTTTGAAAACCTTTCCCTGCACACCGGGGATCGCCTGATGATCCATACAAACACCGCGGGTGTGTTTGAACTACGCGAAGAGGGCGGTGTCGAGTTTTCTCCCGATGAAACAGCGGCCAGCCGTGAGACGATTTTTGTGGAGGGCATGATCGGCCCGCGTTCTCGCTACATCGGGCGTCGTATCGCCGACCTCAACCTGAGGCGTCGCTATGGCGTTCATATCGTTGCGGTACACCGTCAGGCCGAAAACCTGCGTGAAAATTTTGGCAACATTCAAGTGGCTTTCGGCGACACCCTGCTACTCGAAGGGGCCCCGGATGGAATCCGACGTCTACTAGATGAGCGTACGTTGGTTAATCTCAGTGAACCTCAAGCCCGTCCGTTACGTCGCGCCAGGGCGCCGATCGCCGTGGCGGCAATTCTGGGTGTTATGATTCTGGCTGCTTTCGAAATCATGCCCATCGCGGGCCTAGCCATCATTGCTGCAGCAGTCGTTTTGGTATTCCGTTGCGTTGATGCCGAGGAAGCATTCGAGGTTGTGGATTGGCGCATTCTAGTGCTCATTTTCGGGATGTTGGCGCTAAGCGCGGCAATAGAGAATGCCGGCGCCGTTACAATCGCTGTGAGCGCGCTTCAGGCTCTCGCGCCGCTCGTGGGACCGCTTGTGATCCTTTCGCTCATCTACTTGATTACCGCGCTGCTGAGTGAAGCGATCAGCAACAATGCGGTCGCGGTGCTCCTTACACCCATCGCTATCGGTATTGCGGCCGAACTCGGTGTGGATCCACGGCCCTTCGTAATCGCCGTGATCTTTGGTGCCAACTCAAGCTTCGCGACCCCGATCAGCTACCAAACCAACCTATTCGTTTACAACGCTGGCGGGTACAAGTTCACCGATTTTGCGCGTATCGGCATTCCTTTGAAGATCATAATGTGGGTTGCGGCTACCTTACTGATCCCGATTTTTTGGCCACTGGAGGCCTAACGACAGGTGTGATGGCTGTCGTTGCGGGCGCACGCGAGACGAATCTATACAATTGGGACTAATAGTCCGGGTCCGGGCAACCATTATTGCTTGAGTATCATCGAGGGAGTTCGCGCCATGAGGTTGGAAATCCCTGTGAAAGAGAAAGTCAAAGGATTCGGGGATAAAACCTATTTGGTTGGACTGCAGGACGGTTTATGTTGCGGCACGTTAAAATCGCGGTCAAAGAATTCGTTCAAACAATCGTTTTGCAGGCGGACCGCATCGCTGGTGTGTGAATGAGCAGTGATACTTCTCAAAAAGATGATGCGTCGCAAGAGCAAACTCTTGCGAAAGCGGCGTATTGCACGGAAGCAACTCATTTTTTACGCCGCATGCGCGCGACCTCATCGGCAGATTGCTGCGAAAGTTCCTTGATGATGTGAGGATCACGCCGACCGAGTTGCTGCACTCGGTGACGTATCAGCGAAAACTGAACAACTCGGGCAATTTTCTCGAAAGTGCAGTCCAAAAAGCGTCTATAGCGCAAGTCAAAGACACGACGACGAATGTCGCTGTCCGCATCAAAGAGATGCACGCCTTGCTCGAAAGCGTGTCAAAACGGGTGCACGCGCAGGAGCAGGGCTACGGCATTGAGAAAATGAATGCCAAGGAGTGTTGGGCCGAGTTAGCGA
Source organism: Alphaproteobacteria bacterium (assembly GCA_963583675.1). Taxonomy (GTDB): domain Bacteria; phylum Pseudomonadota; class Alphaproteobacteria; order SHVV01; family SHVV01; genus CAUZWH01. The sequence continues at coordinate 532 of CAUZWH010000242.1, read as the reverse complement.
AAACGGCGGCCGGCCCGGACAGCGACGCTAAAGATTTTCAAATGTATCGCCTCCTAACACGATACATGGAGCCGAGCCACGGATGGCGCGATAAGTTCAAGCGCTTGCTCAAGGTCTTTGAGCTCTTATCCTCAGGGGACAGTGGAAAAAACCCACGCAATGTCGCATTTGTCGACACCCTCCTAGGCGAAATCATCCGCAGCAAAGCCGGCCTCGATATGGTGATCGGCGATTTCGAAACACTTGAGGAGCGGCTTAACGATATTGCCGCTCTTTACCTCGGTGAATTTGAGCCCGAGGAAAAGGGGCCAATTGGCATCGAAACAGCCGGCGAAATTGCTTCATTGTTTCGGAACCACAAACTGACGTCGAGCCGTACCGGGTTGGCCTACCATGTTTACAACGCGCTGGCGGGGCGAATGAACATACTATCGCGCGATGTGATCGTGGAGTTGACCGCCATCGCTAGACTTAATCGACGTCCTCAAAACCGAGCGCGGGATTATCGGCGGTGTAAAGACCTACGATCTCC
>CAUZWH010000241.1:0-5195 GCA_963583675.1 Alphaproteobacteria bacterium | reverse complement strand
GTTCGTTTTACGAATGCTGCGAACGGCTAGTTGGTCACCGTCGGCAACAGAGCGTTGGTGAAGTAGTCCTTGTAATTCTGACCCTTCGGTATCGCACCCGCTTTCATCATATTGTCGATCGCTTCTTTCCAATCCTCGGGCGGCTGATAGCCCCAAGGCTTGCCCGCTGTGCGGGGCGTATGGAGAAGCGGCCGATAGGACTCAAATTGCGCCAGTGAAATCTCGGCCTTCAGCTTGGCTTTGGAGCGCGCGGCAATCATCGCCGCCACCGCTTCTTTTTTGTTCGCATCGCTCTTGTAGATGTAGTCCAGCGCCGCCAACGTCGCTTTCAGGAACTTGCGAATCGCGTCGCCATTGTTGGCGATTGCATCGTCGTTGGCGATGAATCCGGTTCCCGGCATGTTGAGGCCGAAGTCCGACATCATGATCGCATTCGAGGGCCGCTTGGTCGCGAGGATTGGCGCCAGGTAGGCCGGACCGGAAATCAAGGCGCCAGCCTCTCCTGAGATATAGTTGGAGATCTTCTGCGCCGGCGCACCAACGGTCAGGAAGTTCACCTTTTTGACGTCTGTGCCACCGAGACGGAAAAACGCCTCGAGGAATGGGGCTTCGAAACTACCCGCCGACACCGAGACCTTCACATTGTTGTCAGTGAGGTCCTTCGGCGTGGTCCAACCGGAGTCCTTAGGCACCAAAATACCCATTTCGTTGCGGCGCACGATACCGGCGATCGCTTTCACCGGAATGCCGGATTTCGCCTTACCGGCCGCCATTGTTGCCTGACCCGCGTAACCGACGTGATAATTACCGGCGCCGACGAGCTGTACGGTCTTGACCGAACCGCGACCGTCTTCGATATCAACCTTAATTCCCTCGGCCGCATACCAACCCTTGGCTTCGGCCAGATGCATGGTCGAATGCAAGGCCCACGGCAGCCAATCGAGCCGTACTTTCAACTCCTCAGCGGCCTGGCTAGTGGTTGTAATAACCGTCGAACTCAGGGCCATCGCACCCAAAACGGCGAGACCCAACACCAAACGAAGAGACTGTTTCATTTATCGACCTCCCTAAGCGCCGCAATAGGAGCGGCATGGCCAAACCTACTTTATTCGATCAATCGAGACAAACGGCACGAACGAATATATGACTGGTTTTTGTTAACGCTTTGCCTGTTCTACGCCGGGTTAGGCAGCTTGGGTTCCTTCGCTTGGACCGGCCCACCCGCTTCTTTCCAGGCGGCAAAACCGCCGCTGAAATGGGCTACCGGTTCGAGTCCCATTTTCTGCACGGCCTGAGCTGCCAAGGCTGAGCGCAGTCCCCCGGCACAGAAAAACACGAACTTCTTGCCGCTGGCAAACAGATCGCGGTGGTAGGGGCTATCCGGATCGACCCAGAATTCAAGCATGCCGCGCGGCGCATGCACTGCACCCGGGATCGCGCCCTCGCGCCACAGCTCGCGGACGTCACGGATATCGACGAACGTCACGTCGGAATTCCCCTGCAACGCCCGCGCATCGTCAACTGAAAGCGTCTCGATTTCAGCTTCGGCTTCTTCGCACAGTTCTTTGATGCCTTTGGTAATCACGTCCAGTCCCCTTTTTATTAGCGGCTCAACGATGCCGCATGCGGTTAACGATCGCAACGCCGGCAAACACGGCGATGGTGCCGGCAAGATGGTGGCCCAGGAATTGTTCGTCCAGAATGACGACCCCGAGCACCGCGGTAAATACCGGGATCAGATTGGTGAAGCTACTCGCGCGTGAAGGACCAATCCGTGCGATCGCCATGTTCGAGAAACCAACACCAATCAGCGTGCCGAAAAAAATCAGGTAAACGATCACCACGCCGGTCTCCAGGTTGGCCGCCACGTAGCGGTCGAACCAGACCATCTCGACCACATAAAACGGCACCAGAAACAGCCAGGCTGCGATCGACATCGCAAACAACAGCACAAACGGATTGATGCCGGCCGGCAGGCGGCGAAACAGCACGGTGTAGGTCGCCCAGCACAGCATCGCGACCTGGACGATAAGGTCCCCGGCCACGAACTCCAGTCCGACCAGCGTGCCCAGATCACCCTTCAGCACGATCACGGCCACCCCGATCAGGGTGAGGCCGATGCCCAGGCTCTGCCAGCGATTGATCCGTTCAACCAGCAGCACCCAGGCGACCAGCGCGGTCAGCGCCGGTTCGGTTGCGTTGAGGAGGCCGGCATTGACCGCTGTCGTCGTCTGCAGCGCGATATACAGGAGTGCCTGACCGCCGACGAATTGCAACACACCGAGCCCGGCAATCAGGCGCCAATGCGCCATCAGCAACGGCAGTTGGGCCCGCCACCGTGGTACGAACGCGGGAATCAGGATCAATACTGTGAACAAACAGCGCCAAAACATCAGGCCGATCGGCGGGATGTCTTCGTGAATCGCGCGCACCAATACGATGTTGCCCGACCATGCCAGGTTGGCGATCACCAGCAGCGCATAGGCGAACACCGCAGTGCTCAACCACGGTGCGAATTTTTCGAAGCCCCCTTCGTTTGGTGCCACGGCAATGGCTTTACGACGTAGAAGCCCGCGATACGCCGGCCCGATTGGTGATCGTGACTCCGGCCAACACCAGCACCATGCCGACGACCTGATACATGTGTAAGGTCTCGCCGAGCGCGGTCACCCCCAGCACCACCGTGAATACCGGGATCAGATAAAGGAACGTGCTCGCCCGGCTCGGCCCGATCCGGGCGATACCGATATTCCAGCCGACCACACCGAGGATCGTGCCGAACAGCGCGATGTAGCAGATGATGGCGAAGGTCTCCCAAGTAGCCTCGGTGTGGATACCGAGCCAGTAGACCTCGCCGGCGTAGAACGGGACCAAGCCAATGCCGCCGCAGAATGTTGTGGCCGTCACCAAAACAAAGGGGTCGATCTCGCGCGGCAAGCGCCGCACGAACGGCGCGTAGATCGACCAGCCAATCACCGCCACACCCACCCAGATATCCCCGATCACGAACTCGAACCCGTGCAACGATCCTAAATCGCCGCGCAAGATAATGGCGCTGACGCCGACCAGGGCGAGCACCACCCCGACCGATTGAATCGGCCGCAGGCGTTCGCCGACCATCAGCCAGGCCAGGATAACCGTCAGCGCCGGTTGCACGCCGAGTATCAGGCCGGCATTAACCGCGGTCGTGGTCTGCAAGCCGAGGTACAGCATCGCCTGGCCAACCGCGAATTGCGCGAACCCGATCATGAAGATCAGGCGCCAGTGGCTGCGCAAAACACCAAATTGCGCGCGCAGTTTGCCGAACACAAACGGCAGCAGCACCAGTACGGTCAGAACCGTGCGCCAGAACGAGACCCCGGCTGGCGCAATCGATTCGTGCAGGGCGCGCACGAACACGGTGTTGCCCGACCAGCACAAGCCGGTCATGACCAGCAGGGCAAAGGCCGTCCAGTCGGTCTGGTTGCCGCTCGCCCCGCCGCTCGTTGTGGGTGTCGTCATGGCTTTGGTTTAAAGCATGTCACGCGTGATTTGGCCCGTCCTAACCGACGACCGCGGCTCGCTTTGAGCGAAGCCGCTTCGCACCGCCACCCTATCTGTGCCGCGGTTCAAACGTTACGTTTCGGTAGAAACGTAACGCCACGGGTGCGACTCGTCGATTCTGGTGATCCTGACCGGGTGAGGGCAAGCAAAGTCTCGAATGGGTCACAATTGCCGAAAACGGCCCTATCTACATAAGTCTGCATTCGGGCTAATAACGGACCCAATTCGCTGGAAACCGGACATCACACTTGGACCCGCGGGTTGTGTTAGCACGCTGTGCCACCGTACGGAGCTTTGGCGGCCGCCGCAGGTACCTGGATTTGCTTGCTCAAACGGCCAAACTTGTCCATCTAACGGGGTGTGGGTAGAATTTTTCAGGCGCCGTCGCCCCGCAGACCGACCGGCGCCATACTTTTTTTTCACCCGGCACCAATCGCCGCGCATTCAACGCCCTGAGATTCCGGCAAACCCAATCGTGAAGGCCAAATAGATGACGGCCCACAATAAGCCCAAAACAGGCCAATGAAATACAAACCACAATTCCCGCCGACATCGAAAGCGGTCGTTCCGTTCAGCATTCTCGACGCCAACGGCAAACTGAGGAATGGCGCCAAGGCGCCGATGAGTGATGCCCAGGCGATCGAGGCGCTGCGCTTCATGATCCTGGGGCGGCTGTTCGATGAAAAATCGTTCAGCCTGCAGCGCCAGGGCCGGATCGGCACCTTTGCGCCCTTGATTGGTCAAGAAGCCTCGATCCTGGGCCCGGCCCTTGCCCTCGACCCGGCTCGCGATTGGGTGGTGCCGCAATATCGTGAGGCACCGGCTTTGTTCCGCCAGGGCTTCCCGGTTGAGCGGATGGCGCTCTACCGGCTCGGCCGGCGTGTCGGCGCCAATATTCCCGACGGCGTAAAGATCCTGCCGCACCAGATTTCGCTGGCCGCCCAGATCCCGCACGCCGTCGGCCTTGGCTGGGGTCTCAAGCTGCAGGACAATGACGGCGTCGTCGCAGTCTATTTCGGCGATGGCGCGTCCTCGGAAGGGGACTTCCACGAGTCCTGCAATCTTGCCGGCGTCACCAAGGCGCCCGTGCTGTTCGTTCTGCAAGACAATGGCTGGGCAATTTCGACACCGCGCGCGATCCAAACCGCGACCACTGATTTTGCCTCGCGCGCGCCGGGCTATGGCTTTCCCGGAGTCACGGTCGATGGCAATGATCTTTTTGCCGCCTACGCCGTTGCCGCCGAGGCCGTCGCCCGGGGCCGGGCCGGAGAAGGCCCGACGCTGATCGAATCACGCACCTACCGCATGGGCGCGCACACCACGGCCGACGATCCCACCCGCTATGTCGACCCGCGCGAGCGCGAAAAATGGCAAGCCAAGGACCCGATCGAACGGGTCGAGAAATACCTCGCCGCGCAAGGCAAATGGGACGACACGCTCGGCGCCACGATGCGCGAGGAAGTCGCCGCCGAAGTTGAACAAGCCTACGAGAAGGCGTTCGCTTATCCGGAGCCGGAGGCCGGCGATCTCTACGAGGAAGTCTATGCCGAACGCCCGCCACTGCTCGAGCGCCAACGCCAGCGCCACCTGGCGTCTCAAGCAGCTCGATGAGACAGCGTAACAAAGAAACCAGCGCTCCAACGCGCAGGGAG
>CAUZWH010000240.1:0-5206 GCA_963583675.1 Alphaproteobacteria bacterium | reverse complement strand
CTACCAGCTGTCCGTACTCGAAGAGGACCGCAGCATGCTGGCGTCAATGCAGCGCGCGATGAGCTCGCGTGCGTATGTTCCTGGCCGCATGTCGAATCTCGAAAGCGGTATCCACCACGTGATCAACAATCATCTCGATCGCGTGGTCGGACCGAATTCATAGGCGCGACCGGGCGCTTTCCATTAGGTCGCTAGGGCGGTTTTAGCTGGATCACCGCTCGTCGTTGGTTCGGTTATTTTGTCGAAGCCGCCGAATAAGTAGCGAACATCGCCAAACTCGGCTTTGCGCAACCGGCGCATCACCTTCAATGCCAGGCTTTCGTTTTCGGCAGCGACAACGAACGGCATTTGTAAACGAGCTCGATTGCCCTCGATCCATTGATCCAGATCCGTTTCTGCGATTGTTTCGACGTCGATTTCCGATAGCGGCTGGGTTGCTGATTCAGAGCTGAGGACGAGGAGGGACATCGCCTCGCCGGCGCGGTGAATTTCGAGGACATCCTCATACTCGATTCCGTAGCGCCGGCGCGCCCGCGTTATGAGGCGCGGAATGAACGCTAACACCGCAATCAGGCCGATCGCGAGCATCGCGTTGACAATGAGATCCTCAGTGCTCGATGTGGCTTCGCGCCCGGTGTGGCCGAGCCAGGTGAAAGCGAATGTACCCGGGATCAAGCAAATCGCCGTCGGAACCGCGAATTCGCGGAACCTTAGCCGTGTCGCACCGAGCGCATAGCTGACCGAAGCGTAGTGAAAGATCGGCACCAGCCGCACGAAGGTCACAAAGCGCCAACCCTCGTTTTCTGCTCCATCGAGGATCTGCTTGAAACGCCCACCAATTCGCCGCTGGACCAAATCACGGGCTAGGTAGTGGCCGATATAGAAATTCACGACCCCACCGGTGAAAATCGCGACACAGTTCAGGGCCATCCCCCAAACCGGTCCAAACAAGGCGCCGCCAGCCAAGTTGAGAACCGAGGCTGAGCCGAGCAGCATCATCGATAGGACATAGACCACGAAAAACACGACAGGTGCCCACAAGCCGAGCGCTCTGACTTCGCTTTCAATGCGTTCAGGATTGAAAGCGTCGATGTTGACGATCACCAGGGCGACCGCGGCAATGAGGAGGATTGCGAGGCCCGGTTTCACCCATCGGCCGGCATTCATCGCGCCCAATCCCGCTGTCGGTTGGTTGGATAAGCCCTGACGAATCCGATCGCCGCGCGCGCAAAATATTCCGTGACGTCAACCACGCGAGCGCGGTCGTTGGGCCAATTCGATGGTTATGCCGTCGGGATCCCTGAAATAGGCGGTCCGCCGCGCGCCATCGTCCCGCTCGACAACGCCATTGTATATCTCAAGGCCGTAATTGGGCGCTTCGTCCATGGCGGCTCGGAGATCATCGACCTCAAGTGCCATGTGCCAGGCACCGGTGTCGCAGATACGATAATCAACCTTGCCGCGGTCCGCCGGTTCGCTCCACTCGACCAGCTCGATCATGTGGCCATCAGGCGAGCGCACAAAACCAAGGTTCACCTGCGCGCGTATCCCAGTCAAAGTTTCCACTAGTTCGGGCTGGCCGACATCACGCATGACGATCTCAAATCCGAGGAATTCATCGAACATTTTTATGGTTCGCTCGAGATCCGAGACCGCAAACGCGGAGTGCACCGTGCTTAGGACGTTGAAGCCGGCCATCTTTGGTCTCCCATGATTGATGCGCGAATAACGCTATTGGGCAAATTAGGTTGTTTTGAAAGGGTCGCCGTTTTCGTTCCACTGGATGAGCTCGATCGTTAACCCGTCGGGATCACGGAAATAGGCGGAGCGGGTTCCCGTCATCGGCGCATCATCGATTGTGACAACACCATTATAGAGGGTAAGTCCGACGTCGCCGGCATTCGCCAAGGCCGCGTCGAGATCGTTGACAGCGAGCGCAATGTGCGCCGCACCGGTGTCGCACGGTCGCGAGACAACCTGCCCACGATCCGACGGTCCCTCATATTCAATGAATTCGATCATGTGACCGCCGGGAACGCGCACGAAGCCGAGTTTGCAGGGCGCGTTTTCGATACCTGTCAGCGTCTTGACGATCTCCGGTGTGCCCGCGTCCTGCACGACCACCTCGCAGCCAAGAAAATCACGGAAAACCGAAAGAGTGCGATCGAGATTGGAAACGGTAAATGCCGAATGAACGGTATCCACTACCTTGAAGTCGCCGGTCACTATGTTCACCTCTTTGTGGTTACATCTTGTCGAAAGGGTTGCCCTCGGCATTCCATTGGATCAGTTCGATCATGATGCCATCAGGATCTTTTAGATAGCAGGCTTTGACGCCTTCAAGCCCTGGGTCGTAGAGCTCCATTACACCGTTCATCAGTTCGATGCCATGACGGCTCGCCGCCTCGACAGCGGCCTCAATGTTATCCACCCCTAACGCGATATGCGCTGCCCCGGTATCGCAAGGGCGCGCGCGCAGGGTCGTCTTTTCGTCGGGTCCGAGATATTGGATCAGCTCGACCATATGACCGCCGGGCACCCTCAAATGGGCGATCCTGAGCGGCGCATTCTTGACACCGGTGAGGGTTTCATTGACGTCGGCGGGGCCTTCGATCTCGGCGACAACCCCGAAGCCGAAGCAATCGCGATAGCGCGCGACCGCGTCATCGACATTTGCCACCGTCCAGGACGTATGGATAGTCTCGGTAACGTTGAACTGAGTCATAGCAATCTCCCCCTAAGACGGCCCCAGCATAAACTGTGGCCAGGACCGATCAAGCCGCTGTTAGCGCGCGTCGTAAGTACCTATGGCGTGCGCAAACCGGGCGGGATCGACGTTTCCGCCAGACGCAATAATGACAACGGTGCGGCCACGACAATCCATTGCCCCGCTGGTACAGGCCGCCAGGGCAATCGCGCCACCGGGTTCGGCAACTAGGCGGAGGTGGCTGAACAAAGCCGCCATCGCGCGCTCGGTCTCGGTATCGGGGACCGCGAAAGCCCCGGCGAGGAGACGCCGATTTATTTCGAAGGTGAGTTCGCCCGGCTGCGGAACTAGCAATGCATCGCAGATCGATGCTGCCCCCGATTCGTTGATTAGGCGCTCTCCGGCGAGAAGCGAGCGCCGCGTATCATCATAACCCTCGGGTTCCACGGCATAGATCGAGGTGGACGGGAAGTCATCTGAAAGGGCGGTCGCGACACCGGCTACGAGGCCGCCGCCCGAGCAGGGCACAAGCACGGCGTCGGGGCTTACATCCAATGCGGCGCACTGTGCTGAGACCTCTGCGCCAACCGTTCCCTGGCCGGCCATGACACGAAAATCATCAAATGGCGGAACCAGGATCGCGTTTCGCTCGCGCGCTAAATTGTGGGCGAAAGCCTGCATTTCGACGCGATCGCCGGCAAACAAAATGACCTCGGCACCAAACCCGCGTGTTCGATCTGCCTTGATGTCGGGGGCCGTCGCCGGCATCACGATATGGGCACTTAGACCGCATAATTTGGCTGCGGCTGCAACGGCCTGCGCATGGTTGCCTGAAGAAAATGCGACGACGCCGCGTTCGCGTTCGTCGGCCGGTATACGGCTGATACGGTTATAGGCGCCCCGGAACTTAAACGAGCCCGTGCGCTGGAGCATCTCGGCTTTGATCAGGATTCGTCCCTTAAGCAGCGCATTAAGGGTCGCTGATTCGAGTAGCGGTGTGCGGGTTGCAAACGCTTCGATTTGCTGCGCCGCATCGTCGATGGCAGCGCGGGTCAGCGATCCAATCGATGTCATGATCCGAGCTCGATGAGAAAGCGATCGATTGCGTCGACGCAAGCGGGTTCATCGAGCAATGGGGTGTGGCCACGGTTGGGAACTTCGAGACGGACCAAATCCGGTTTGGCCAGCGCCATCGCGTCGAACGTTTCCCTGCTAAGTACATCGGAAAGGGCCCCGCGAATACTGAGTGTCGGGATTTGCCGCAATGTTCCAAAGAAATCCCAGAGACGGGGCGCACCCTCATCAGCAGCGCTATGGATCGTTTTTGCGATCTGGGGATTGTAGTCAATGCAGGGCCGCTGCGCTTGGTCGAGCGTAAACGTCGTTTCGGCCATTCGTCGCCAGCCTCCGTCATCGAAATCGGGATAGACGGCGCCGTAGTTCGTCCTCAAGAACGCGATCGCTGCGTCCCAGTTCGGGAGCGGATCCAAGGTGCCAACATAGCTGGCGATCCGCTCAGTACTCGCATTCGGTATCTCCGGGCCGATGTCATTGAGTATTACCCCGGCCAATGAAAAAGGTTGCACGGCGCCCAAGATCATCGCGAGGATGCCTCCAAGTGATGTGCCAATCACGATCAATCGGTGTGCGTTGATGAGTGCCAGGAGCTGAACGATGTCGGAGATGTAAGTGCGAGGCTCGTAGTGTCGGTAGTCGGTGTCGTGGTCTGAACGGCCCCGACCCCGATAGTCCAAGCAGACCACGCGACGCGACGTCAGCCGGCAGGCGAGGTGGTGGTAATCCTTGCTGTTGCGGGTTAGGCCGGTGAGGCAGAGAACCGGAAGCTCGTCACTTGCGGGGTCGCCATAGTCGCGGAAGTAAAGCGACAAGCCGTCCTGGGCCGAATAGCGCCGCTCGCGATAGGTCCACCGCCTAGGTTGCTCCAACCAGCTTCGGAAGTTCCTCGAGAGATGAAAGTTCGAGCAACGGCTTGTCTGGTATCCGTTCGAACGGCTGTCCCGAGCGGTTGACCCAAATAGCCTTGAAACCAAATGCCGCAGCGGCACAGGCGTCCCATCCGTTGGCTGATTGGTAAGCGACCTCAGCGGGGGGGATACCTAGCCGCGCTTGAACGAGTTTGTAGACGTTCGGGTGGGGCTTGGAGATCCCAACATCTTCAGCCGAAATTACTTCGTCGAGCATGGACTCGATTCCGGCGCTGCCAACCGCAGAAGCGAGCATGCTCGGCGAGCCATTGGATAGGATAGCAGTCTGTACTTCTGCGCCTCGTAACGCGTGCAGCACGCTTTTTACCTCGGGGTAGGGATCCAGTTCCATGTAAAGGGTCAGCAAATGTTCGCGAAGATCCGGCCCGCCCAGGTCTAAGGCCTCAAGAGCGTGATCCAAGGCATCACACGTCACTTGCCAAAAGTCGACGTGATAGCCCATCAAACTTCGCAACCAGGAGTATTGAAGTTGTTTGGTTCGCCATATCTCGGT
>CAUZWH010000239.1:0-5206 GCA_963583675.1 Alphaproteobacteria bacterium | reverse complement strand
GCGATCGCCGCCACGTTCGCATTGGCGTTTGTTCTCGCGGCGTCAACGGCGGCGCAAGCGGACACCAAAAAGGTGCCGACGTCCCGTGTCGAAGTGGAGCTGTCGTATGCACCGTTGGTCAAGCGCGCTGCACCGGCCGTGGTCAATGTATTCAGTCGGCGGTCGGTTCGTGAAGTCCGTCGCTCGCCCTTTTTCGACGATCCGTTCTTTCGGAGGTTCTTTGGCGGCGATCTCCCATTTGGCCGGCCGCAGCAACGCATGCAGAACTCGCTGGGCTCGGGTGTCGTCGTCCGGTCAGAAGGGGTGATCGTTACCAATCATCATGTAGTCAAAGGGAGCGACGAGATAAAGGTCGCACTCGCGGATCGGCGCGAGTTCGGAGCGACGTTGATACTTGCAGACGAGCGGACCGATTTGGCGGTTCTACGCATTGATACGGGTGGGGAAGAGCTACCGGTCCTGCAGTTAGGCGACTCAAACGAACTCGAAGTCGGCGATCTCGTTCTCGCGATTGGAAATCCGTTCGGCGTCGGCCAGACGGTTACCAGCGGCATCGTTTCTGCCCTCGCGCGAACGCCTGTCGGTATCACCGATCTTGGTTTCTTTATCCAAACAGATGCGGCAATAAACCCTGGAAATTCGGGTGGGGCTCTCGTCACGCTTGACGGAAAGCTGGCCGGTATCAATACGGCGATCTACTCCCGCTCGGGTGGATCGATGGGGATTGGGTTCGCGATTCCGGCAAATATGGTGGCAGCGGTTGTCAAGGGTGCGCTCACGGATGGCCGGTTGCGGCGTCCGTGGCTCGGTGTTGGGGGTCAGGCAGTTACGCCCGAAATTGCTTCATCACTCGGTCTTGATCGCCCCGGGGGTATTATCGTTAACAACATCTACGAAGCCGGCCCAGCGGATCGCGGTGGTATGCGTATAGGTGATATTATCGTTGGCGTTGACGGTCGCGAAGTTGCTGATCCGGCAAGCCTAGCGTACCGAATTGACACGCGTCCGATTGGCGAACGAGCAAAGATTAACGTGCTCCGCGATGGCAAGAGCGTCGACGTCGAGGTTGGCCTGGTCGAACCGCCGGAGATTCCACCCCGAGCAACAACTCTTCTCGAGGGTCGTCATCCGTTAGCTGGCGCGAAGATAGCTAATTTGTCACCAGCGCTAGCCGGTGAACTCCGGGTCAATCCCTTGGCCAGCGGCGTCATCTTACTATCTGTCGCGCGCGGCAGCCCGGCGGCTCGAATCGGAACCAAACCCGGCGATTTCGTCAGAGAGATAAACGGTGAGGCGGCAACAGATGTAGCACGCGTGAAATCACTCGTCGGTAGCGATGCTTCGGCGTGGCGTATTTCGATCCAGCGTGGCGAACGGCACATCAAAATCGTTATTGAAGGATGAACAGCCTATTTGAGGCAGCGGGCCTCGCCAGCGATACACCTCACCCGCTTGCTGATCAACTTCGCCCCACCGAGTTCGATGACGTGCTCGGACAGGATCACCTTCTCGGAGAAGGTGGTCCGCTCCGGCGAATGGTTGAGACCGGCAGCTTACAGTCTGTGATCCTATGGGGCCCGCCGGGAGCAGGAAAAACCACAATTGCACGCCTTCTGGCAAAAATCTCGGGCTATGAGTTCGTGCAATTGTCGGCCGTGTTCACTGGCGTTGCCGACCTCAGAAAAGCGTTTGATCAAGCACGCGAACGTCGAGCGGTGGGCCGTGGAACGATTCTCTTTGTTGATGAGGTTCATCGGTTTAATCGAGCGCAGCAGGATGGCTTTCTCCCGGTGGTCGAAGACGGCACCATAATCCTGGTTGGTGCGACGACGGAAAATCCGTCCTTTGAGTTGAATGCGGCACTCCTGTCGCGCTGTCATGTGCTTGTTCTGCACCGCCTCGACAGCATCGCATTGGAGGCTTTGCTCGCACGCGCAGAAGAAGTGCGGCGTCGACCGCTTCCACTTACCCCGAATAGTCGTACCGCCCTCATAGCGATGGCCGATGGTGATGGTCGGTACCTCCTTAATCTCGCCGAGGAATTGTTCACGCTACCGTCCGAGACACCGCTTGATACGGCCGCGCTCGCGACGGCCGTTCAACGCCGGATGCCGGTTTACGACAAAGCCCAAGACGGCCACTACAACCTCATAAGCGCGTTACACAAATCATTGCGCGGTTCCGATGTCGATGCATCGTTATATTGGTTGGCGCGAATGCTAACGGCGGGTGAAGACCCACTCTATGTGGTTCGCCGCCTAGTACGCTTCTCGGTTGAAGATATTGGTCTCGCCGATCCTAACGCGTTATTGCAGGGCATAGCTGCCAAGGACGCGTACATGTTTATCGGCAGTCCGGAGGGCGAGTTGGCGATTGTCCAACTCGTAATTTATTTGGCCACGGCGCCGAAATCGAACAGTGCCTATCGAGCGGAAAAATCGGCCAGTGATGCAGCGCGTGAGACCGGATCGCTGATGCCGCCAAAACATATTCTCAACGCACCGACCCGCCTAATGAAGGAAATTGGCTACGGTGCCGATTACCAGTACGACCACGATAGCGAGACCGGATTCTCCGGTCAGAACTACTTTCCCGACGAAATGCCGCGGCGCGCGCTCTATCAACCGGGTCCTAGAGGGCTTGAGAAAGAAATCCGTAAGCGATTGGAATACTGGAATAATTTACGTGAAGAACAAGAGACAGATCGCGCCTCCTCGGAAGCCGATGGTGGGAACTAAGCGTGGTCGTCCTGACGATATCCATTGAAGACGCTGATAGCGGAATCAGACTCGATCGATGGTTTCGGCGTCACTTTCCTACTTTGCCGCACGGGCGATTGGAGAAATTGCTGCGGAGCGGTCAAATCCGCATCGATGGCGCCCGTGTCCGCGCCAATAAGAGATTAGAAGCGGGGCAGTTGGTCCGCGTCCCGCCTTTACGGGATCGCTGTGCGGCGTGTAAGCCGAGCCCGAAAGTTGATCGCCAAGAGGCCGAAGCGATTCGACGATGCGTCCTGTATCGAGACGGCGATACCATCGTCATAAACAAACCGCCGGGGTTGGCCGTGCAAGGCGGAAGCCGCCTCTCCCGCCACCTGGACGGGATGTTGGACGCGTTGAAGTTTGATGGAGCCGAGCGACCCAAATTGGTTCATCGCCTCGATAAGGATACCAGTGGTGCGTTGGTTTTGGCGCGTCATACGAAATCTGCGGCGCGGCTCGCGACAGCGTTTCGTGGTCGATTGGTGCAGAAACTCTATTGGGCGCTCGTCGTTGGGGTTCCTGCTGAACGTCATGGATCGATCGACGTGTCTCTCGACAAAAAGCCATCGCGTGGCCGCGAGAAAGTCACACCGGCAGAAGACGGTCGCTCGGCATTGACGCATTTTTACTTGGTCGAGCGCGCGGGCGAACAGGCGGCTTGGTTGGCTTTGGAGCCCAAAACTGGGCGTACGCATCAGTTGCGCGCACATCTCGCCTCGATCGGGGTTCCGATCCAAGGTGACGGAAAATATGGCGGTCGTGCCGCTTTTCTCGAGGGCAATACAGTGGCACCCCGACTCCACCTACACGCTCGCGAAATTAGCTTCCCGGACGCGCGTGGGGCTATTGTGCGGGTGGTTGCCCCGCTTCCCGAGCATATGGCCGATACCTGGACGTTCTTCGGATTTGACCCCAACTATGATGCCAACCCGTTTGGCGGCATCGCCGCATAGGAATCGCGAGGTGTAAGAATCCATGGGTGGACCAAACTTCGTCGTCTTCGATTGGGACGGAACCATCGTCGACAGTCAGTTTCTGATTCACAGCGTAATGAGCATGGCGTTGACGGCCCACGGACAACCGGCCCCTTCGCTCGCTGCTGTCCGCGCTGTGGTCGGGCTGGAGTTATCGGAAGCCATCGGACGCCTCTTACCAACCAACTTTACCGAAGATCTTGCCGCCGTGGTTGGCGCGTATCGCGAGAACTTCGCAATTGAGCGGGCGAAACCGGATTGCCACGAGCCACTATTCGATGACGTTCGCACCGCACTCACAGCTTTGGAAGGGCTTGGTATCCTGTGCGGAATCGCAACCGGTAAGTCGCAACGCGGGGTGCGCGCGGGCTTGGCGCACCACGAACTAGACCGTTTTTTCGTTTCAGTACAAACCGCGGACGATGCGCCCGGGAAACCACATCCGGGTATGTTGGAGCAGGCAATGGCCGATGTCGGCGCGCGCTGCGAAGACACGATCATGATCGGCGATACCACATTTGATATGGAAATGGCTGCCAATGCCGACGTCGGGGCGCTTGGTGTCGCCTGGGGCTATCACGGCACTGACGAGTTAAAGGCCGCCGGTGCAGTTTCGATCGTTGAACAATTCGCCGACATACCGGCTGTCGTGAACGAAATGATGGGGCTTGATCGGGCGCCGTGATGAAGCGGGTCTATCGTCAAACAGGGGTGCGACGTGAGGCGGGCGGTTTCGTTGTTCTCCTTGACGACAGCGTGCTTCGTTCGCCTGGACGACGCGCGCTATGCCTTCCCACAGAACCGATGGCCCGGGCGATCGCGTCGGAGTGGGACGGGCAAGGAGAGGAACTGGATACGACCTCGCTTAGGCTCACGAAGCTTGCGGGTCGCGCGGTTGATATGGATGCGGCTGAGCGTGCTCAGGCGGAAGCCACCGTTGCAGCGTATGTCGAAACCGATCTCGTGAGCCATCGCGCAGAGGGACCGCCAGACTTGGTTGCCGATCAAGTTGCCGCTTGGGACCCCCTACTCGAATGGGCAATGCAAGCATTCTCTAAAGCACCGCGAATAACGGTCGGCATCCTGCCCGCGCCCAACGACGCATCTATGGCTGCCTGCTATGCCGATATTGTTGCCGGGTTCGATCTTTATGAGCTTGTGAGCCTCCAAGCACTCACTTCGGTCACCGGTTCTTTGGTCATTGCGCTCGCAGTATTTAAGCAGGAGCTTGATGCCGACCGAGCTTGGGGCGTGAGTCAAATCGACGAGACTTATCGAATGTCGCGCTGCGGTGATGATCCCGAGGCGGCTGACTCTCGCGCGATCCGACGCGAGGACCTGAACGCCGCAGTGCGTCTACTGGAACTTAATCGCGCGCTCAAACCAGTAATAGGCTAACCCGGCTGTATAGAGGTCGCACAGTCCCATATATCATGATAACTGTGGGTGCTAACTACACTATCTTGGGTC
>CAUZWH010000238.1:0-5208 GCA_963583675.1 Alphaproteobacteria bacterium | reverse complement strand
TTCCTGACGTGCAACGCCGGTGTTGCCTACGCCCCGCGTTAGGCGTCGTCAAGCGCGGGGTGAAGAATAAGAACCTCAATCCGCGGCGCTCCTGGCCGTCGGTGACAGCCTAAGGCAGTTCACCCTACACGCCATGTCATACCGGCGAAGGCCGGTATCCAAGAACACCGTTGTTGATGATTGAGCGCAGAATGCCGACGAAGTTCCGTGTGCCTGGGCCCCGCGGGCAATGCACCATTCGCGGCGGGCCCACAAAAACGTTAGCAAAAAGAAAACCCCTCACCCCACCCTCTCCCCCGGGAAGCGGCAATTCGCTTTGTCGGTGGGGTCGGTGTCGGCCAGGCCACCGATTGTGATTGTCGGGATGCGGCGGGCGGGGTCAGGGGTAGTGACGACCGCGGTTTCGGTTCCTTCGAGGGAGACGATGTCGCCCTCATCATCGGCAAACGCGTTGAGCGAATCGAAGCGGCGGCAAGTAGAGCAGTGCGGGGTCCAGGTTTCGAGACGGGCATGGCAGGATCCGCATACCCAACGCGCCGGCCGCAACGCGCCCTCAGAACGGCCACGCCAAATGCGGACGACGTCGTCAGTGCCGTGTTCGCCTTCTTCAAGTTGCGCCATCAGCTCGCACACGATGGCATCCGGCGGCGGCGCATTGTCGGCAATCAGCGGCTCAAGCGCAGCGCGGGCGCGATCCCACAAACCCGTGGCAAGCGCGGCCGTCGCCAACGCGATACGGCTTTCACGATATGTCGGCTTGTCAGAGATCAATTTCTCGACCCGCTTGAGCAGCACCTCGGCGGATTCGTTCTCGACCAGATCTTGATAGGCCGCGAACAGATCGGGATGCGGATGACGGGCCCAGCTTGCGCGCAGCGCGGCTTGCGCAACACGATGCTTGCCGAGCTGCTTGGCGATCTGCGCTAGCAATACCGCGCCCGGCACGAATGACGGCGTGAGTTTGTGGACCTCGCGGGCGAGGCGCAAGGCAACGTCCCATTGCTCCGTGGCGGCACCCTCGCGCGCCTGTTCGTAGCGCGCGATCGACAGCGCCCGGCGCGCACGCGCGTCGGGCAGTGCGCGGGTTGCCGCGGGCCGCTTCAACAGCAATTCGGCTTCGCGCCAGTTGCAGGCCTCGACCTCGAGGTCGAACAGCGCCTGGATTACCCAGGGCGACTCCGGCGATTTTTCATAAGCCCGACGCGACAATTTCAGCGCCCGCTCCTGATCGCCTTCGCGCTCGGCCTGCGTCATCAAGCCACGCAGCCCGAGGAATTCGGTTTCCGGGCTTTCCAGCATCGCGGTGAAATGACGCGTCGTCGACGCCTCGTCGCCGCTGAGTTGAGCTGCTTGCGCCGACAGCAGCAGAGTCAAAGGCGGTTCGTCGAGCAGCGCTTCGGCGCGTTGGGCATAGCGCCCGGCTTTTTGGGAATCTCCCGCCGCGACCGCGGTTAAGCCTTGCGTCAGGGCCAGGAAGCCGCGGCGGCGGCGATCGGCGGCGCGCATTTCGCCTAACCGCGTCGGCCCGCGCCGCATCCAGGTCCAGAACCGATAGATAATCAGGCTCGCAACGAGTACCGCCAACGTCGACGCTATCAGAATGAGCAGCGACGCTTCGATGCGATATCCCTGCCAAACGACTGTGACGGTGCCGGGGTGGTTGGCAAGCCACGCGGCGAGCATGGCAAGAACTGCTACGACAATGAACGCGAGGGTGAAACGAATCACTCGGCTGGGACTCCCGTCAGCAACGCACGGGCCGAGGCCTCGTAGATATCCTGCGCGGCACGATCGACGGCCAGGCGCGTTTTCGCCTGTACGAGCCAAGGTGCGGCGGTTGCCGCCGCGTGGCCGCCCAAATCGGCGAGTTCCGCGACCGCGGCCGCGAGATCGCCGGCCGCTACGCGGAGCTCGGCGCGGGCAACGATTGCTTCGACGCTGCCGCCGCCGACATCACCGACACGCCGCACCGTGACCACCGAAGAAACCCGGTCAATGGTTTGCGCGATCCAACCGGCATCGTCGTCGCGGCGCGTGGCCTGGACAATGGCACTCGCCTGCGCGCCGAACTGTGCGGCGAGGACCGCAACCGTGGGTGCACCGGCCGCGGCGTGTTTATCGAGACTGGCGAACGCTTCAACAACCGGCGCCTGGTTGAGCGCGGGCACCTCGGCTGCGAGCTCGCGTAGCACCGCTAGTTCGCTGGCATAACCGGTATAGCGGCGGGTTGCATCGCGCAGCGCACCAGCGGCGACGAGCAATGCGACGCTACGCCCGGGCAGAGATCGTCCACCAACATCGAGGGCGTCGATACGGCCGGCTAGGCTGATCAGGATTGTCTCCAGCCGATCGATCCGATCACTCGAACCGTCACCGGTGGGGGACGCCGATGACAAGGCAGCCAATCGTTGCTCAAGATCGCTGAGACGCCCGTCAAGATCGCTTGCGACGGAGGCCGGGGCGGCGGCGGGCACGGCTGAGAGATCGCGAAGCGCGGTTTCGAGAGTCTCCAGCCGGGCGAGCAGGTCAGCAGCGAGCGCATCGGTGTTACCGGCTTCGGCCAGTTCCTCCAAGCGGCGCTCGATGGCGGTCATGCGTGCCACTGCGGCCGAGGTTGAATCAAGCGTTTGTTCGAGCGCGGCGAGGCGATCGCCAAACCGGCCGTCGCTCTCCCATAGACCTGCGATATCTCCGCTGGGATCGGCAGGTTGGGGCCTATCGGCCTGCTCGGCAACCCGCACGCCGAGCTCAGTGCCACGTTTCTCAACAGCGGCGAGACGCGCTTCCAGCGCGGCGTTCGTTTCGGATTGCGTCGGCCCAGCCACGACCTCAGGCGGCGACCCCCACGGCAGGATGTCAACCAGGCGCGGCGCCAAAGACACCGCAATCAGGAACCCAGCTGCGAACACAACGACGACGATGACCAGAAGAAACGTCCAGGCTATGCGACGCGATCCGCGCGGTGTGGGCTTGGTATCGCCGGCCCCGTCGGTGCTCGGTTCGACGTCCGGCTCGACGTTTGGTTTGCCCTTGGCGTGCGCAGCGCCCTCGGTGACGGGGACCGCGCCGGGTTTGGTGTCGTCGGACTCGCTCACGATGGGTTCAGTGCCCCTTCCTCAAGCACGGCCAACAAGGAGGGTTGATCGCTATGCGGCGCGACCGTGACCCGGCGCCACGCGATGGCGTCGATTTCTTTGGCGATCGCGTGGCTAAGACAGATGGCATCAAGGGTTTCGCAGGCATTTTCAAGTTGGGCCTGCCGCATCAGATTAACAAACGTGTAGGCCGTGCGGGGAGAGAAAAACAACACGGCATCGATACGCCCCGCGTTGAGCTCGGCCTGGACGGCATTATCGATCTCGGTGGCCGGGATCGCTTCATAGAGTTCGGCCCGCGCGATCTCGAAGCCGCGCGCCCGCAAAGATCCAGCCAGGTCGCCCGCGATGTGGCGCGCAGCGACGTGCACGATTGGCCCGGCGTTCCGATCGAGTTCGCTGGCAACCAGATCAGCGAGGCCGGCGACATCGCCACCGGCGCTGGCTACGAACGTGAACCCGAGCGCACGGGCGGCTTGGGCGGTGGCATCGCCGACCGCGAACACCGGCACATCGCGTTGGCCGGTGGCGCGGCTCAATGCCCGCGCACCGTTAGCGCTGGTCAGCAACACTGCCTGAACGCCGGCGAGCGATAGGTCGGCATCGTCGAGATGATGGATCTCAAGCAGCGGCATTACCACGACCTGGTGACCCCGGCGTTCGAGTTCAAGCGTGAGCGCGGCGGCATCATCGCGGGGACGTGTAACCAGAACCCGCACCAGCCTTCACCATGCCTCGAACAATTTGGGACCGGCGAGGGCGCGCAACTCGGCGCCGAGTTGCGCGCCCAATGCCTGACCATCACTAGCCGGCCCCGCCCGCAAAAGCCGGTGCAAGGCACTGCCATCCGCCATCGCGACGAGGCCATCAAGCGCAAGCGTATCGCCATCGAGGCGGGCAAGTCCGCCGATCGGAGTGCGACACGAGCCATCCAACGCCGCCAGCATGGCGCGTTCCGCAGCCAGACAGATCGCACTGTCGCGGTCATTAATCGTGGCCAGGAGGGCCCTGACGCCAGTGTTGTCGATGCGGCATTCGATGGCGATCGCCCCCTGCCCGACGGCCGGTAGAATGTCGGTCACGTCGATGACCGAGGCGGCGTCTTCGGTGCGTTGCAAGCGCTTGAGGCCGGCCAGCGCCAGCAGCGTGGCGTCGACGTCACCATCGCGCAGCTTGCGCAAGCGGGTTTCAACGTTGCCGCGCAGGTTGACGATATTAAGATCGGGACGATGGTGGAGAAGTTGCGCGGCGCGGCGCAGCGATGCGGTTCCTACGCACGCGGCTTGCGGCAGATCGGCAATGGAGCGGGCGTGCTCACATAACAAAACGTCGCGCGGATCCTCTCGCGGCAAAACGCAGGCGATCATCAAATCAGCGGGCAGCCGAGTTTCAAGATCTTTCGCGGAGTGCACGGCAAAATCGAGCGCACCGGAGGTCAGCTGATCCTCGATTTCCTTGGCGAAGAGACCCTTGCCGCCGACCTCGGCGAGCGGCCGATCCTGAATCCGATCCCCCGACGTGTGCACGATGACGGTTTCGATCTGATCGCTCTCGAGTGCCGGGTTGGCAGCAAGCAGGCGCTGTGCCACCTCTGCGGCTTGCGCCAACGCCAAAGGACTGCCTCGCGTGCCCAAGCGGAAATGGCGCCCGATGGGTTGGGCCGCGTTGGCCGAATGCTGTTGTTGTGCGACCATGATGATCCGTTTGGGAGCCGGCATAGACCGGACCGCTCGGCCTATAGCTTAACTTATCTGGCAATGGCTACCCCGCTCTCGTTTGCATGGAAGGGATCGCGCGCTCCGTATGATTATTTTAGGGATCGAAACGAGTTGCGATGAAACCGCCGCCGCCGTGGTTGACGACGAGGGCGTGATTCGCGGCGAGCTCGTGCTGTCTCAGATCGAGGCGCACCGGCCGTTCGGCGGCGTTGTTCCCGAAATCGCAGCGCGCAATCACGTCGCGCATCTCGATCGCCTGATCGTAGAGACCATGGATGAGGCCGGCGCTACCTTCCCAGAGCTAGACTGCGTCGCAGCGACCGCGGGCCCGGGCTTGATTGGCGGGCTTTTGGTTGGCGTGATGACGGCCAAGGCGATCGCTGCGGTGCACGCGC
>CAUZWH010000237.1:0-5233 GCA_963583675.1 Alphaproteobacteria bacterium | reverse complement strand
CGCAGCTGGTTTGCTCGCGCCATCAGTTAGTCCGCTGCAGAGCAAGCCATTAGACATCGTAGGAGGGGGGTGGGGTGAGTCAAGGTGGGTAGTGCGGATCCGTGGCCCCTTCTCGAGTGACTCACAGGACTGATATTTGCACTATCGGCCCATATTTTATATGATTTTATCATATGATTGAGGATAGCATGAGCAGCAAAACACTAAGCGTGACAATTCCCGAAGAGCTCTACGATCGCATCGACCAACGGCGCAAAGAGGGACATTACTCTCGTAGCGAGTTTGTGCGTGAGGCGCTACGACGGTTTCTGAATGTGCCCACAGCGGATGCAACATCGGAAGAGATTGCCGCCATTGAGGCGGGCCGCAACGAACTCGAGCGAGGCGAGTATGTTCCGCTCGATAAGCTTAGGGAGCTATGAGGTGGAGAGTAATCGTTGCGCGCTCCGCGGAGCGCGCTCTCAGATCAGCGCCGACGAAGGACAAGGCCCGGATACTCGATGCGCTAACTAGCATGGAGATAGATCCTTACGTTGGCGACGTAGTGTCGTTACGAGGCGTGTACAAAGGTTCTTTTCGTCGGCGTGTTGGGTCGTGGCGGCTACTTTTTGATATCGAGGTGTCGAAGCGAACGGTGTCGGTTACAGCCATTCGTAGACGTGCATCGAAAACGTACTAAGGCGTCGGCTGTCAGAACGGGTCCGCGTGGCCCCATCGCGTGATGCGCGAATCCGTGGGACCCTTTCGTCAGAACTACTACGCAGTTCGACTGCCGGGTAGTAATAACACCAAGGGCGTTATGACTGGGTTGACCGCCCCGTCTCTCGGCGCGACGATGCTGAGTTAGATTGCGCGTTCCCTGCGCAGAGGAGAGAGATCATGTCCGCGGATCCGGCGATTCTTGAACCCAAGGTTCCTTTTGTTGCCGATGCTGAACAGTCGGGCACGCTGCCGCCGCATTTTTACTTCTCAGATGAGATATACGAACTTGAGAAGGAAAATATCTGGTTCAAGACCTGGCAATATGTCGGGCTGGTAGAGGACCTTGTGAATCCCGGCGATTACATCACCGCCGACATCATCGATCAGAAAATATTCGTGGTCCGCGACAAAGCCGGGGCTTTGCGCGCCTACTACAATGTTTGCATGCATCGCGGCCATATTTTGGTCGAGGGCAGGGGCAATCGCACGATATTGACGTGTCCGTTCCACGCCTGGTCGTACGACCTTGAGGGCAAACTGAAGGCCGCCGGTAACGCTGAGAACGTGGCTGGTTTCGATCATGGCGATTTCGGTCTCAGTGAAATTCGCGTCGAAGCGTTTGGACCGATGGTGTTCGTGAATTTGAGCGATGAAGGCCCCTCGCTCGAGAACATGGCTGGCGGTTTGCTCGATTCGATGCGGAGCGCAATCCCGGGGTTCGATGATCTCGTATGGGCCCGCACCGATACGTGGAACGTCGCCGCCAATTGGAAATTCCAGCCCGACGGATTGGAGTGCTACCACTGCCCGGTCATCCATCCGCAGATCATGGGCGGTGACAATGGCTACCTCGACACCAGCTGGGACTCCAAAGAGGACGTGTACTGGCAGGAGCACATCATTCACGGCAACTACGACCTGATCGACGGGCACAAGGACAAGCTGGTCTACGATTTCGGTGAGGCTGTGCTGCGCGATGTGTACATCTGGTATCTGTGGCCGAGCCTGGTCTTCGTCACTCATCAGGGCCCGCCCAACATCAAGCTGCTGCATAGCCAGGCGTCCGGTCCGGATACGTCGAAGCGCGCGATCATCAGCCTGTGTCCGTCCAACCCGCCAACGCCGCACGACCTCGCTCACATGGACAACTACGCGTTCGGCGTGTTCCCGCAAGACAAGGTGGCGATGGAACTGCAGGCCGCCGGGGTCCGCTCGCGCGGCTATCGCGGCGGCCGCCTGATGGTGGACGCGGAACGGTCTTGGCGCAGCGAGCACGGCACCCACCACTTCGATAATCTGGTGTGGGAAGCGGTAAACGGCGGCCCCGCGGGCTAGGTTGGCAGGCCGGCTATCCGGCGACCCACAGCGATGACCGCTAGTCCCGAGTTCGGCCAGCAGGCCGCCGGCGCGGCGACGCGAACGAGCCGGGCGCGGTTTCGCGGTTTCCGCGTGTTTAACTAATCGCCGCTATCGAACGCCACAACGGGCGGTAAATCCTCCTCGAGAATCGAGATATTCAGGGAATAGGAGATCTCGCCCTCGTCCTCGTCCCGATAGAGAACGCCGATGAATTCGTCGCCGATACGAACTTCGACGGCTGCCGTTGCCTTGGCTGGTGGATCAATCGCTATTCGTTCGTTGGCAAAGGTGCGGCGAAGGTAATCCTGAACCCTGGCAATCTCGTTTCGTGTCATGCTGACAGCTCTCTTTCTATGTAGACCGCAGCCTTTCGTGTAACGCGTTTCTATCGTTTCTATCAACCGGCGGGCAGGTTGATACTCGTTTGTATTCGCGATGACACCCCAATCTCATCAGCACTGGGGCGAATGGGGTGTGCGACTTACCCCGGTACGGCCGGCGCCGCGGCCGGCATTGTTGAGATAGGGAAGCGGACGGGGATCGCCCTGCGGTCGAACCAGCGCGGGTGTGCCAAACGGCGCCAAGGCATCGAGCGTGACGATCCAAGGCGAGATTGTGGTGAGAAAGCTTTTGGCGAGAAAGGGGCCCAGCGGCTGGTACTCCCAAGCCTGAATGTCGCGGGCCGACCAATCGTTAAGAAGGCACGTGCCAAAAACGTGCTCTGCGGCGTGCGCGAGGGGGGTGGGTCTGCCGAGTTGGTTGCCTTGGCCCACGAAAACGCCGACCTCGAGTTCAAAATCGAGCCGGTCGCTCGGCCCGAACGAGGGCGTTTCGGCGCCGGCGGCGCGGCGTTGGCCGAGCGGGCGGTAGCATGGCGATCCGCTTACCGACACCGACGACGCACGCCCGTGATAGGCGATCGGGACGTGTTTGTAGTTGGGTTGCAGCGGTTGATCCGGCCGAAACAAGCGGCCGACATTTGACGCATGATAGAGCGATGCAAAAAAGTTGGTGAAGTTGCCGACCCGGGCGGGAATAAGCATTCGACCGCATCCTGCGCGGCGAGGATCTCACCGGCATGTTCGCGGGCAGTACCGCCGAGGTCGCTATCGTGGCGTAGCAACTCAGATACGCGCTGGCGCAAGGCGCGGTGCGCCGCGCTGCCTAACGCCACCAACCCGTTCAGCGATGAGGCAGGGTAGGCCGCGGCCGCTACTGCCGCAGTATGGTTGTCGAACCAGCCCGCGGCGCGGCAGGCAACGACATCGAGAACTCGGTCGCCGATCGCGATGCCGGCCCGCGGTGCCTGCTCGGTTCCCTGCCGTCGGAATATTCCGATCGGAATATTCTGGATGGGAAAATCACCGATGCCGTCATTCGCCGACTCGACCCAACTGCGAAGGGCGGGATCGAGAGTTGGATCGGTCGACGCCATGGGACTAGTGGATGTCATCCACTCGGTCAGTAGGTCGGCGCCACGACCTCGGCATAGACCGGCAGAAAGCCATCGCCCTCGATATATTGCAAAAAGGCGGGTGGGTCCCCTTCGCGCATGGCGGTGAGGATGGCCCGGTGCGCCTCGATGCTGGCCCACTCGCCAATCAGGTAGAAGTGATCGGCATCGGTGGTGTCGCGGCACAACACGCCGTCCTTTATCTGGGCCGACGATTTGTGCATGAGGTTTTCATCGGACACATCGAATACGTCGAACTCATTGATGAACTTGTCGCCGGTGCCCGGTTTGACCCTGAAATCGTAGACGTGCATCACGTGCCCAACCTGGGCGACCTTTTCCAACCCCATAGCATCCTCCTCTTGGCAATGGGCGAGTGTGCCCATTGAGTGGTCGATAAGGGTATCAGTCTAAAGTGCGGGAGGCGCGGAGCCACCGAAAAATGGGATGGCGCAACAGCGCGAGGGGCCGGCCGAAAAAAAGCGGCTGCAAGCTGCAGTGTCGCAGACAGCATCTGAAACCTAATCCTCACCGTAGGGCCCCACAATTCGGGGCATCGCTACACGGATCGCGGCGAAACCCTGCTCGGATGCCTGTAGGTCTCGGGTGTCGCTAAGCGTTAACGGACGTGATCGGGGACACTTCCCTAGTTCCGGTTTGGCTCTACAACATCTACGCGCGGGCCGGTATGGTCGCTGAGGATTTGTATCGGCGTGGCTTGCCCGCAGGTAGGTAGGGTGGGATCGGTCGAGGTTAGTGCAGAATGTCGCAGTCATTGCTTCCACAACCCAGTGCCGATTGGGCGCTATTTCTCGACTTTGACGGCAGTATCGTCGAACTGGCGGAAACGCCGGGCGCCGTCCATGTCGACGCAGCGTTGCTCACGCTTCTGGAGCGCCTGGAGATTAGCCTCGGCGGCGCGGTAGCAATAGTGAGCGGGCGGCCGATCGCTCAACTCGACAGTTACCTGGCTCCCCACAGATTTCCCACCGCCGGTTTGCACGGGCTCGAGCGCCGGCATGCCAATGGCACGCTTAATCGATCGTCAGGTCCCAACCACCGTCTGCGCGACATCGTCAGCCACCTTCGGGACTTTGCCGCAGATCATCCCGGCGTCCTGGTTGAAGACAAGGAGGCAACAGTCGCCCTGCATTACCGCGGCGCCCCGCAATTCGGCGACGCCTGCCGCGAGATCATGCACGATCTTGTAGGTGGTTGCGTCGATGACCTCGGAATTCTCGCGGGCAAGATGGTTTATGAGGTGAAACCGGCTAACGCGGATAAAGGACATGCGCTGGACGCGTTCATGGGCGAGACCCCGTTCGCCGGGCGCACGCCAGTTTTCTGCGGCGATGACATCACCGACGAACTGGGTGGCCTTAGTATTCGGGTCGGCGCGAATGGAGCGACCGCGGCCCAATGGCGGGTCGCCGATGTCGGCGCATTGTACGCGTGGCTGGAAACGATCGCGGCGAGGTTAGGCGACGCGAGCGCCGCAGGACATAGATAGGATAGCGGAGGCATGGGGGAGCTGACATGACCGATCTCAATCTAGGGCCAATCGGCAATTGCTCGACTGCCGCTCTGATCGACCGACGGGCGCGGATTATCTGGTGGTGCTTGCCGCGGTTCGATGGCGATCCAGTTTTCTGCAAGCTGCTGAAGGGGAAAGATCATGACGACAATCCCCGCGGCGCGTTCGAGATCGCGCTGGATCAA
>CAUZWH010000236.1:0-5252 GCA_963583675.1 Alphaproteobacteria bacterium | reverse complement strand
TCTTTTACTACACCACCGTTGCCCTGTGCATCGTGGTTTGGATTCTGCTGAACAAAACCCGCTTCGGTCTTTCGCTCTCGGCCTGCGGTCATCAACCCGAGGTCGCGTTGTCCAAAGGGATTTCGGTTACTCGAACACGCATCTTTGCGACTTTGATTTGCGGGGTTCTCGCCGGACTCGGTGGTGCGGCGTTATCGGTCGGCGCGCTGGGCTCGTTTACCGGTGAAATCACCGACGGACGCGGCTTCATTGCGATCGCGGTTGTCATTCTTGGCCGCTGGCAGGTTGGATGGGCGGTTATTGCGGCGCTGGCGATCGGATTGAGTGAAGCGTTTCGTCTGCGGCTGGGGAGTCAGATCGACTTGCCCGTTCAGATCCTGGCCATGCTGCCCTGGATCGTCGTTCTGATCATGCTGGTGGCGGGTGCGCGGTTCACCAATATTCCGCGCGCGCTGGGCCGTAATCTGGGGGTCTCACAAGCGGTGAACTGACTGCCTCGACGCCCGCTCGTTCGCGCACGCTCACGGCATGAAGTGGATGCTGTCGCCGATGCGCCCGAGCACACGCCGGTAGGCGATTCCGGAAGCGTCCGGGACCTTCAAGTGCAGTTCGTCGCGCAGATCAGTCGGTATTTCTTCCGGCCGCTGGCTCTCCACGATCACCCGGTCTTGCTCCATGATGTCGCCTAATCCCGCCCCGAACTGTTCATCATCGAGGTCATGATCATGGTTGCGGGCGATGAACACGAACATCCGCGTCCGCTTCGCATCAATCGGCGTGGCAATGAACGACAAAATCGTCGCATTGCCTTCCTTCGGCACAGCGCCTTCCGACCAGGTGCCGCCCTGGTCGGCCCGGATCACAAACTTTTTGTCGTGCAGGGTGAACGGTGCGTACAGCGAATATTCGCGGCGAATGCGCCCGTCGACATAGGCGTATTCCAAACCGAAATCGGTCTCGGACACCTCGTGCGGCTTGATCTGCGAGCCATCGCCGAGTTCGGTCAGGCCCTTATGGACGAAATTGAAATGGGAGAAATCCATCGCGTTTTCTATTGACCGACCGGCCGACGACTTCCAGAAGTAGTTGCCGGCAAGGAACACCCGGTAGTCGGGATTGTTCCAGGCATCATCGGTCCACGCCGGGATCGGTTGCGCGGGTTCGTCGAGCGCCACCCACACCAGTCCCGCTTGCTCCACCGCCGGGTAGGCATCGACGCAAGCCTTCTTGGGGATCGACGCCCCTTCCGGGAGCGACGGGATATGGACGCAGGCACCGGTGTGGTCATAGTGCCAGCCATGATAGGCACAGACGATGTGACCATTTTCCAGTTTGCCGAGTGACAGCGCGGTGCCGCGATGAACGCAGAGGTCTTTGAGCACAACCACGCCATCGGCGGTGCGGAAGGCCACGATATTTTCGCCGAGCAGCGTATAGGCGCGCGGTTCGTCAGCGATCTCATCGATCGGCGCAATCGGATGCCAAAAGTTGGCGAGCGTCGGCTGCTTCATCCCTGGGCCTCGCGATCAGTTAGATAAACGATTGCGGCTGAACTGCCTCATTCTGCCTTTGACCCGCGCGATTGCCAATGCCAGGGATGGCGCCATGCCGAAGGTCGGGTAGACTTGCGCATAGGTCGCTGGCACATGGCTGCACCCAAATAAAATTTCGGGAGAGTGACATCGCGTGACCAAGAGTAACGACAGTCCTAACCGTTCGCTGAACCGTACCGTAACATTGGATGTGAATGGTCGCCGCTATACGCGTGCTGTGAGTACCCGCAAGACCCTGGCTGACTTTATCCGCGAGGATCTTGGTCTTACGGGCACGCATCTCGGTTGCGAGCATGGCGTGTGTGGTGCGTGTACCGTTTCTTTGGACGACACGATCGTGCGCTCATGCCTGATGTTTGCGGTGCAGTGTGACGGGCGCGCGGTCACCACGATTGAAGGCGTCGGTGCCGACCAGCTCAATGTCGTCCAGCGCGCGTTTTGGGACCATCACGGCTTGCAGTGCGGGTTTTGTACACCCGGCATGGTGTTGACCGTGATGGACGTTCTGAAGCGCAATCCGACTCCGAGTGAAGCAGACCTAAGGGAGGAATTGAGCGCTAATCTCTGCCGCTGTACGGGGTACCAATTCATCATCGATGCCGCATTGTCGGCGGCACGGGAACTGGAGAACGCAAAATGAGCGTTGCGCGGGGCACCAACAAACTAATCGGTGCGCGGGTGCGACGGCGCGAGGATCCCAAGTTCCTACGGGGCCGTGGGAACTACGCCAGTGATCTTCTGAAGCCGGGCATGCTCCACGTCGCATTCTTTCGCAGCGATGTCCCGCACGGCAACATCCGCTCGATTAATATCGACGCGGCGCGAAAGATTGCCGGCGTCGTCGGCGTTTTCACCGCGGACGATCTCGCTGAGATCGTCAAACCCATCTACATCGACGTGAAGATGCCAGGCTATCAGGCGTGCGAACACCCGGTGCTTGCGCGGCAGAAAGTATGCTTCGTCGGCCAGCCGATCGCCGCGGTGGTCGCTGAAACGCGCTACGAAGCCGAGGATGGTGTCGATGCCATCCTCGCCGACTACGAATTGCTGCCGCCGGTGCTCGATATCGATCGCGCTTCCCAACCGGGATCGGCCGCCATCCATGAGTCGGTCCCCGACAATCTATTTAACCACTTCAATCTCGTCGCCGGCGATGTCGTGGGCGCCTTTGCAAATGCGGATCAAGTGGTCGAACTCGAGATCCGCAACGGGCGCTGCGCCCAGGTCCCGCTGGAGACGCGGGTGATCATCGCCGAGTGGGACGAGCTCTACGGAGAGTTGGCTATCTGTGCGTCGCACCAGGCACCCCATGTGTTTCGCACCGGGGTTGCCGAGTTCCTGCAGCTTCCCGAATCACGTATTCGCGTTACCTCGCCCGACGTCGGCGGCGGGTTTGGCAGCAAGTTGATCGTTTATCCGGAAGACCTAGTGACCTGCGCCGTATCGCGCCTGGTGGGACGATCGGTACGATGGACCTGTGATCGGCGCGAAGATCTGCTCGCCTCGATGCAGGGGCGGGAGCAAATTCACCGTATCCAGGCGGCGATCGACAGCACTGGTCGCGTACACGGGATTCGGGTTACCATCAAGGCGAGCAACGGCGCCTATCCGATTTGGCCGATGTCGGCCGGTTTGGATTCCGGCCAGGCATCGGAAAACGTAACCGGGCCCTACGACATCCAAAATTATGAGCGCGACGTTTACGCGGTGGCGACTAACAAAGCACCCATGGGGCCCTATCGTGGGGTCGGCCGGGTCGCGGCCTGCTTCATTATCGAACGGACCATGGATGAAATCGCGCGCCGGCTGGACCTCGATCCGCTGGAGGTTCGGCGCCGCAATGTCGTGCGCAAGTATCCCTACCAAACACCGGGTGGGTTGTGTTTCGAGAGCGGCAGTTCGGCCGAAGCCCTCGATGAGATCGATCAACTTCTCGACGTTGCCGAACTGAGGAAGACCCATGCCGCGCTGCGAAGCGAAGGCACCTATCGCGGCATCGGCTTCGCCGCGATCGTCGAGCACTCGGCGCTCGGCCCGGACGAAGTCTCCAAGAAGGGGATCGAAATGGTGCTGGGGCTCGAAACAGCGTGTGTACGCATCGAGCCGGACGGTGCGGTCACAGCGATCCTGGGTACGCACAGCCAGGGGCAAGGTCACGAAACCACGTTTGCCCAAGTGATTGGCGATGAACTCGGGATCCCCTTGGAAGCGGTCAAGGTGCGATTCGGCGATACCTCCGTGGTGCCTTACGGGCTCGGAACCTGGGCCAGCCGCAGTTTGGTCTACGGTGGCGGGGCCGCCATCCTTGCGTGCCGGGACATCATCGACAAAGCGACGGCGATCGCGGCGCATATGCTTGGGATTGACCAACAATCGCTGGTTTACCGAGACGGCGTTATCGTCGCCCGCGACAATGCTGCGACCTCGATGACGCTCGACGAGATCGCGCGGATCGCCAACCACCGGGCCAATCAACTGCCCGACAATATCGATCCGGGCCTGGAGGCGACGCGCCGCTATCGTGCGCCCGACCCCGGTAGTTTCTCAAACTCGCTGCACGCGGTGATCGTCGAGGTCGATATTCGCACCGGCGCCGTTGCAATCCTGCGCTACGTCGTCATCGAAGATTGCGGTACGGTCGTAAATCCAATGATCGTTGAGGGCCAGCTGCACGGCGGTATCGCGCAGGGCATCGGACAGGCCCTACTCGAGCATGCGCTCTACGACGACGACGGACATCCACGCGCGGTTACCTTTGCCGACTACCTGATTCCAACGGCCAGCAACATCCCACGCATTGAAGTGCATCATTTGGAAAGTCCGTCTCCCAACAGCCTGGGTGGCTTTAAGGGCATGGGCGAGGGTGGCGCGATCAACCCGCCCGCTGCGATTGCCAACGCGGTAACCGATGCGCTGTCGCCGTTTGGCATCAGCGTCAATCATACGCCGATCACACCCGACTGGATCGTCGCGGCGATCGCCAGTGCGCAAGCTAGCATCTAAATCTATGGAACAATCTCCAGGGAGTTGGCCCCATGCCGATTGACCAAAACGATCTCGATCTCGCCAATCAAATTTCGCACGTCCCGTTGCTCGGTACTTTGGAAGCCAAAGTCGAGCCGGGTCACACCGCGCTTATCGTCGTCGACGTCCAGAATGATTTCTGCGCGCCAGGTGGGATGATGGCGGAGGAGGGCTTTGACGTTAGCCCGGTTCAGGCCATGGCTGATCGTCTGCCCGCGCTGATTGCCACGGCGCGAGCGGCCGGTGCGCTGGTGGTGTTCATTAGGAACATCTACACCAGCGACGGCAACGTCTATCTCTCGGATACCTGGCTGGAGCAGGCCTCGCGCGCCCGCGCGGGCAGCTACACGCGGCGCGACATTTGCCGCGAGGGGTCCTGGGAAGGTGACTTCTACGGTGAGGTTCGGCCCGAGCCAGGCGATCCATTGATCGTCAAACACCGGTTCAGCGCCTTCCACAACACCGAATTGGACACCGTGTTACGCAGCCACGGCATCAGAACCCTAGTGATGACCGGCGTCGCGTCCAACGTTTGCGTCGAAACGACGGCTCGCGAAGGGTTCGTCCGCGACTACTACATCGTCTTTACGGCCGACGGCACCGCTTGCTATTCCGACGCCGACCACCAGGCGACCCTACGCAATATCGATCGTTTCTTCGGACAGATCACGACGG
>CAUZWH010000235.1:0-5283 GCA_963583675.1 Alphaproteobacteria bacterium | reverse complement strand
GGCGAAGGTTTCGATCCCGCTCCGCCTAGCCACCACAATTGAGTTTGCCAGGTCTTCGGCATCGGCAACTTCAAGACCCACATGATGAAGCCCTGGCGCTTTTCCATCGCGTTCACGCAGCAATGTCAGGCTCCGTTCGCCGAGTTGCCCGCCGAACACGGCAATGCCTCTATCCACGTCCTGCCATAGGATTTGTAGGACCGCGTACTGCCGGTAAAAATCGAGGCAGGCGTCGTAGTTGGCGGCGGATACGACCACCGCCACTCGCGCGGTTCGTGCAGGATGGAACATCGCCTGCGCAACCCGTCTGATTTCCGGGTTTTCATGGTAGAGGGATGTCACGGGTCTCAGCCGTATCGGCGAGCGACCAGGTCGGGCTGTCGGCCATAATGGTGCCATGTCGCTGGGTCCGCCAATCCTTGACCGTGTCGGCGTAGACTTCGACCTGATTGCCATCCGGGTCCGTAAGATAGAGACCGCGGGCAACGTCGTGATCTTCGGTGTAGGCAGCGACCCCAGCGGTTGACGCGTGGTTGAACGTCGCCACGAGCGCGGCCTGGTGGGCGAGCTCGAAGCCCAGATGATTGAGGCCGGGCGGCAAGCCGCGACCGGCCGGGCCCGATATTCCCATCACCGCAATTTCGTGGTGTGTATTTCCGTTGCTCAAAAAGGCGGCCATGACCTTCGGCCGGCGATATACCTCCTCGAGCCCAACGACATTGACGTAAAACTCCGCCGATTTCTCCCAGTCGGTCACGTAGAGATTGGCGTGGCCCAAACGCCGAGGCCCGAATGGGTCGTGTTGTACTGTTTGCATCGCGTTGAATCCTCTTCGACCGCCAGTGAACTTGTTGCAGATCGGCGGGTCGTGTCAATCCAGACCACATGCATTTGGGGCGATGTTTTGCATCATTATCCCGTATGATTCTTCCCAGCGTGGAATAGAGCAATGGAGGCGGACATGCTCAGCGAACGCATTGAAGGCAAGTGGATCGAAACCTTCGTCGACGTTTTTAAGTTATGCAAGATTGCCCCCGGTGACCCGGTGGCAATTCTCTCGGAAACGCTATCGCGGCAGATCAATGTGCATCTCACCGAACTCGCCTTGATCCAACTCAAGGCGCGTCCGTTTCACGTCATCGTCCCGAGCCCGCCACACGCCGGCCCGCTCCCGTTCCGCGCCAGCAGCACCACCGACGTCATCCGCGGATTGCGGCCGGTGGTCGATGCCATATCCGCAGCCGTGATGGCGATCGACCTCACGCTTGAGGGCATCCTCTACCTCGAAGAGCTCCCCGAGATCTTGGCGGCGGGAACGAGGCTTTTCTGTATCAGCGACGAGCATCCGGAAATTCTCGAGCGCGTAAAGCCGCGAATCGAACATAAGGCGAAGGTAGCACTCGCCACCGAGATGCTCGGCAAGGCCAAGGAAATGCGCGTTACCTCCAAGGCCGGCACCGATCTCAAAGTTGATCTCACCGGCACGGTTCCCGAAGGCGTCTGGGGCGCCTGCGACAAACCCGGAGAGATGCAACACTGGCCGGGTGCGATGGTGCTCTGTTTTCCGCTTGAACACACGGTCAATGGCACGGTCGTAATGGATGCCGGAGACCTCAACCTTACATTCAAACGCTACTTAGAAAATCCGGTTACGCTTCGGTTCGAGGACGATTTCATCGTCGCGATTGAAGGTGTAGGCACAGATGCCGACCTGTTCCGCAGCTATATCGACGCCACCGGCGACACCGCGGCACGGGCGATGTCGCACGTTGGCTGGGGCATGAACCCCGATGCCCGCTGGGATTCACTAGCCATCTACGATCGCGGCGACGTCAATTGCACCGAGCATCGCGCCTTTGCCGGCAATTTCCTGTTCTCGACCGGCGCCAACTGGGCCGCCAAACGCTACACCCAGGGCCACTTCGACATACCGCTTCGCAACTGCACTATAAGTTTGGACAACACGGTCGTGGTTGAGCGGGGTAATCTGGTCGGTGATCTCGCTTACTAGTTTAGTCGACAGTCGCATGAACCCCACGACGGAGGCTTGCGAATGACCGGGCGATGGATTAATTCGGCCGATTCCCACGTCTACGAGCCCTATGAGTTATGGTCGGCGCCGCTTGGCACGAAGTGGGGCGAGACCGTTCCGCGCTTCCTCGACCCGACGGCCGGCGAAACCCGGCGCACCTATTTCAACGGCGAGATCTACCTGCCCGAGGACGACTTTGTCGGCGATAGCGAAGAAATGAAAGCTAAGGTCAAACGCGCCTGTGAAGACCCGGTATTTCGGATGGCGTGCATGGACGAAGACCGCACCTACGCGGAACTGCTGGGTCCGACCTATACGCTGATGACGTTTCCCCTCAAGAACCACGATCTCGCGCGCGATTGTTTCGCGGTCTACAACGACTGGCTGGCCGAATACTGCGGCGCCGGTCCCAAACGTCTGCTCGGGGCCGCGCTCATTCACATGGCGGACGTCGACTGGGCCGTCAAAGAACTGGAGCGGGCGGCCAAGATTGGCTTGCGCTGTGTCATGATCAACGTCGACACAGGCCCCGGGTGGGGATCGTATCAGGAGCGTAAATACGATCCGTTCTGGGCCCGCGCATCGGAGATGAGGTTTCCGGTTGTGCTGCACATTTCAACCGGCCAAAAACCCGACATGTTTACGATGACCGGCGAGCAGAGTCGCGATATTCCACGCGCCTACCTCGACCTGTTTGGTGAAATCGGCGGTGTCCTCGCCAACGAGTTCATCTTCGGCGGCGTCTTCGATCGCTTCCCCAACCTCCAAATTGTGCTCGGTGAGTTCGAGGCGTCTTGGATTCCGCCGTGGTTGTTTCGCATGGAGCAGTTGGAGAAGGATTTCGGGCCGAACCTGGAACTGAGCTATCCGGACCGCCCATTCCGCGAATACTTACCGCGTATCCATATCGGCATCATCGATGACCCGATGCTTGATACCGTAACCAACTACATCGACCCCAACACTCTGATCTGGGGCTCCGATTTTCCCCATGTTCGCAACACCTACATGAAGTCGCACCAAGTAATCGGCGACATCATCGGCCATCTTGATGCCGATACCGTCGACAACATCACCCGTCGTAAGATGGTCGAGTTGTTCGATATCGATATGTCGGCCGTGGACGCTGGGTGATCTAGACCCGGCGCGGGGCTGATCGGCGGTACCGTCCCAGGGCTCGGCGCGATCGCTAATGTCGGCAACAGCGGCGCCGGTTTCAGCTCCGAAGCCTCGACCAACAAGGAAACCATTACCATGAGCGAAGAAGATCTTGTCCTCTACGAAACGGACGGCAAAGTTGGCATCGTCACCCTGAACCGACCCGACAAGCTCAATGCGATCAACGTGCCGCTCCGCCTCGCGGCCATGGCCGCATTGACACGTGCCGATGAAGATCTCGACACCCGGGTCGTTCTGCTGCGCGGTGCCGGCAGGGCGTTCTGTGTCGGCTACGACATCGGCGCCGAGGATCCGGAGAAGGCAAAATGGAAGCACGACCCCCTGAAATGGCGTGAATATCTCCACGAATCCTGCGCCTTCGAGATGAAGCCGTGGGACATGAAAAAGCCAGTAATCGCCCAAGTTCAGGGCTACGCGGTTGGCGGCGGCTGTGAAATCGCGATGTTCTGCGACCTTACGATCTGTAGCGAGGACGCCAAATTCGGCGAACCCGAGGTGCGCTTTTCCGGCGTCGGACCGGCTCTGATCATGCCCTTCATCATAGGCCACAAACGGGCGCGAGAGCTGCTCTATATGGGCGACATGATCAATGCCGAGACCGCCAAGGATTTCGGCATGGTCAACCGCGTCGTCCCGGCTGCCGACCTAGAAGCGTCCGCACGTAAACTCGCCCAACGCATGGCCCTCGTCGATCCCGAGGCGCTCAATGGCACCAAACTGTGACTACGGCGAGCAGCCGAGGCCACGGGTTTGCGCAACGGCATTCTCAACGGCGTCGATATCGTCTCGATTATGTATGCCGTCGAAACCGAGAGTGGCACGCAGTTCAAGGAGATCACCAAAAAGGACGGGCTCGGCGCCGCTCTGAAATGGCGCGGCGATCAGTTCAAGGAGTAAACGCGCTGGGGAAACAAAACGGCGGCACTGGCCCGCCGCTGATAGTCGTCGCGACTGCCCTCCCCTATTCCGCGGCCGCCATCGCTTCGACGGGAACATCGAGGTTGAACAGCTTGGCCATGTTCAGGCCTGACGATTTTGCGCCGACGTGTTCGGGCACGTTCGCGAACAGGCGATCGAGGATCGCCTGTGTGTTGGGGAAGGTGTTGCGCGGGTGCGGATAATCCGACCCCCACATCGATTTATCCTCGCCGATCACGTCCCAGGTGCGATCGAAATAGGCATCGTCGGTATAGCCGAACCAGACATTGTCGCGGATGTATTCGTCGGCTTCCCGCTTCGGTTGGCGGATTTCCATCGCTAGACCCAGAGCGCCCTTCATCTGGCGCAACCGGAACATGTAGTACGGCGCCCATGAGCACTCATACTCGCCCAGGATCACCTTGAGCTTGGGGAATTTGTCGAAGATGCCGCCGAAGATGAACTCGTTGGCGAGTGCGCGCCGCCCATCGTCGAAAATATCAAGAAACAGCCCCGGTGATTCCTCTCGCTCTTCTTCGGTAATACAGGTGAAGGGATCGCGGGTTTCGCCGGTACCGAGATGCAACGTCACCGGCATATCGTGGTCAACCGCAGCCGCCCACAAATCGTCGTAGACATCCTTGCGATAGGGCGAAAATTCTGGTGGCAGGTCGGTATTGATGATTATAGAACGCATGCCCTTCTTGGCCGTTCGCTCGAGCTCCGCCGTCGCCCATTTGGGATCGTGGGTTGGGATCATCGCCGTTCCCAGCAGGCGATTGGTGTCATAGCTGCAATATTCGGAGCAATAGTCGTTGAAGACCGCGGCGCAGTCGCCGACGATCACGGGATCCCTGGTCCGCATCGCCAGCAGCATGTTGGTGGCCTGGATCAGCTCCGCGCTGACGCCGTCGTGATCCATCAGTTCTAAACGCGTGCCCGGTTCGGAATTTGAAATACGCACTTTCTCAGCAATTTCTTCGGGCAGGTCGCCGGTTGCTACCGGCGCCGCTGAATCCTCGGTACTGCCGGCACCTTCCTGCCGCAGCGCGCCGATCTTCATGTACTCGTAGCCTGTAAAAACGAAATCACCCGGAATGCCCTTGTACTCACCCTGAAAACGGTGTGGCAATTTCTCTGGATCATGCTTGTCG
>CAUZWH010000234.1:0-5291 GCA_963583675.1 Alphaproteobacteria bacterium | reverse complement strand
CAATGAACGGGCGCCAATGCCGGCCAGTTCAGCGTGCAATTTCAGGCTTTGCTGCCGAGGGCGCTGGTTTTCGCATTTGGGTCGAAAATTGCCATTTGCCGTGGCGCGACGACACGGCGTGTGTCGGCACCTATGAGGAATGGCAGCAAAGCGACGGTGCACAAAGCGCGTGTCTGAGCAGCATATTATTTCGGCGGAACGACGTTTTGCGTAACGGCGTCGAGTGGGTCCACCTCCATGAGACCTGGCTCGCCGACCACGGACCGGATGCGTAATGCGCAGACCGCGGCGACCAGGACGTCAGGACGTATTGTGAGCATCGAGACCATTGGCATCGTTGGGCCCGGGGATATGGGCCACAATGTCGGCCGTACGTTGCGTGAAGAAGCAGGCCTGCGCGTCGTTACCGCGCTTGACGGTCGTAGTACGACCAGCCGCGAGCGCGCCGCCCGTGCGAAGATCCAGGACGTCGGCGATTTGGCCTCATTCGTACGCGAGGCTGACCTCATTCTATCGATCATGCCCCCGACCCAAGCGGCCGCGTTCGCCCGGGCGATATCCCTGGCACTTGAAGAAACCGGCGAAGTCACTCCGTTCGCCGAATGCAACCCCCTGGCACCACAAAATGTTCAGGCGATTGCCGCCTCATTCAAAGCGGACGCGCCGTTTGTCGACGCCGGCATCGTCGGTCTCCCACCGGGCACCTCGGCTATGGCGACCCGGTTTTATGTCAGCGGGCCACATCGAGACCTGCTCGAGCCGATTAATTGCGAGAGCGTGGTCGTCAAGCCCGCTGGCGAGGCGCTCGGCGCCGCGTCGGCGGTGAAGATGTGCTATGCCGCGCTCAACAAAGGCACGGTGACGTTGCGGACTGCGGTGTTGGTTGCGGCGGTGCAACTCGGTGTCGGTGAGGTGTTTCAGGCTGAGGTTGCGGCGAGTCAGAAAGGTCACTGGGAGGCAATGAACAAGGTGATCCCGTGGTACGCGAAAGACTCGATACGCCAAATGGTGGAGATCCAGAAAACCTTCGCCGCCGTCGGCGTCACGCCCAATTTTCACAAAGGCGCCGAGGAACTCTACGATTTACTGGCACGAACGCCCCTCACCGAAGAAACTCGCGAAACCGAGGACCGAAGTCGTTCGCTCGATGAAGCGATCCGGATTTTTGCTGCTGCGATCCAGTCAGATAGCTAGCTAATTAATTAGTGCAATTCGGGACTTTCACCAAGCGTGGCTTCGGCCGCCTCAGCGGACGAAACGACGGGATAGAATTCGAACGCAACGAGATCACGCCAGTTATCTGCCCAAGTCTCCAGCAAGTCCACGTCTTCACATTCGACCAGTTGAAAGCAGCGCTCGAAGTTTGCCTCAACCCAGCTATCGACATAGGAAACACCCTCGGGCATCAGGCGACCCTTATCACGGAAGCATTGGTAGATGGCCTTTGCGTTGCCGTCGCTGAAGTGCTCGATCACCATAAAGCGCATGACCAATACCTCGTCTAAGCGACCGCTTTGTCCAAACTCGGTTTGGCGTCGCTGGTGCGCGTGTAATAGAGCAATCCCGCAAAGACGCAGGCGGCGACGACGCCATACATCGTGCGGTATCCAGCTTCCGGAACGGTTCCGTCCGGGTTGGCGAACGCACCCAGGATCAGACCGGTAACGATCTGGAGCGTCGCTACCCCACCCATGGTGAAGAGCGCGATCACGGTCATGCCGCGGCCGATCATGCGATCGGGCACGATCGCGCGCGCATGCGCCATCCCCACAATGTTGTATGCGTTGCTGAAAGCGAGCAGGGCGTACAGCGTCATTACGAGCCACAAAGGCGGTTTAGCAAGCACCGCCAGGAGAACCAGGATCGCGACTGCAAATAGCCCCCCTCCGATAACGATGCCCTTGCGCGTATCGAACACGCGATCGAGTGGGCCAAAGGTGAGACTGCCGACAATCAAACCGATTCCCATTACCGAGAGAACGCTACCTCGGGCTTCAAGACCGAGGCCGTAGACATCGTGCAGATACGGCCCGCCCCACAGACCGAGAATGGTCATCACGCTGGCATAGCCGAAGAACTGAACCACCAGCATCGGCGGTAGATCGCCGATCCGGAACACGTCGCCGACGCCCTTTAGTACCGAGCCCAATCGCTCCGCCTCGCGGCTGTGGAATGGGTGGTCGGGCGGTGCGTCGCGCACGAACAAAAGGACGATGATTGCGCCGATCGCCGCAATCCCCGCCATCCCGACAAATGTGGTGCGCCACCCCACCACCTCGACGACTTCCGCGAGCGGTTTTGTCGCCAGCAGATTGCCCGCGTTGCCGGCGGCAACCAGAATGCCGGCGACGGTCGCAAAGTAGCGCGTTTGAAACCAGCGGCTAGCGACGGCCAGGGCCCCGACGTAAACGCAGCTGCAGCCCAACCCCATCAGCATGCGTCCAACGGTAAGACCCGCCAGCCCAGCGGCAACAGCAAAGATAAGCGAGCCGACTACCGCGAAGGTCATCATGATGGGGATGGTGTAGCGGGTTCCCAATCGGTCGAGCATGATGCCGACGGGTATTTGGGTCAGCGAAAAAGTGATGAAAAACGCACCGGTAAGCGTCCCCATCGCCTCCTGGGAGAGATCGAGTTCGCGCATCAGATCGGGAGCGATAACCCCGTTCGATACCCGGTAAAAGTGGCTCACGACATAGATGCTGCACAACGCAGCGAATACGCCGATGGCGGCGCGAGTGTTTTTTCTGGTCATGAGATGGCGCGTCTAACGCAAGGCGTCGGTCTTAACTACTTTACGTGATACGTGCCATAATTAAGAATCAACTTCACTAACCAGCGTTGGCGGAGCGCGGTCTTTCCAGAGAGCTTGGGAAAAGAGAACAATTCATGAGTGACCAACCGAGTGAGGCCTCCAAAGAGATCGTAATCGTCGAGAAGTCGACCCCATGGGCCGGGCTGCTGAGCCTGATATTCGGCATCATCTCGGTATTTTCCTTTGGCGTCCTGTTCGGCACGCTCGGTTTCATTTTCGGCGTCGTGGCGTTGTTCAAGGGTCAAATCGTGCTCGCTATTGTCGGCATCGTGTTATCGCTAATCGGGTTTGGCAGTTCGTTGTTTTTCGCCGTCGGGTTGCTGGCCTTGCTTGGGTTTAGCGCGCTTACGCTTTAGCGATAGACGGCGCGGTTGCCTAGGCAGGATTGCCGCCGATTAACTTGATCGGTGTTTCGTCGGCGAGCGTGGCCAGTCGCGACCGATAGAGAGCGAGCGCTTGGGCGCGTTGCGCGTCGCTCATTCGAGCCGGCCCAAAGACGACGTTGGGCTTGAAAACCTGGAAGCCGAGGAACCCGAGGATACCGAATTGAATCGGCCACAACGCGCGATCGATGTCGCCGAGGATGCCATCGGCCCAGGCATCCTCGTTGGCGCCGGTGGTCAACGACAACAGCGCGCGCTTACCGTTGAATTCGCCAGTTTCAAACGCACGACCGCCGCCATAGGTTTGTCCGATCGGAAACGACCGATCGATCCAGCCCTTCAATATTCCGGGCACGCCAAACCACCACAGCGGAAATTGCCAGATCATCGGGTCGCACCACTCGATCTTGGCAATCTCGGCGTCGAGAGAGGGTGTGCATCCATCGTTTCGCGTCGCGTGGGCTTCTTCACGCTGTTGGCTGAAATATTCGGCGTCGCGAACGGTCGTGAAGTTTCGGCGGTCTGACACCGGATCATATTCCATGGAATATAGATCTGAGGTTTTGACCTCGTGCCCGGCGCCACGAAACGCGTCGACCGAGGTATAAAATAAGGCGCCGTTGAAGCTTTTGGATTCGGCGTGCGCAAATACAACCAATACATTCATGCTGCTGAGGCGTTTCTTAGTTTGGGTTCCGGTCGCCTGGTAGGCGTCGAAGCGTCATACTGTAAAGTTCGGGCTGGTTAGTGGGAACAGCTTGATCGAGACGTAGAAATCTAAGGCCGAGCTGAATACATGACCGATTTCCAGATTGCTGCTGACACAGGAGACCAGATCGGAGAGATCCCGACCTGGGACGAGCGCGAACAGGCGCTCTACTGGATTGATCTTCTCACGCCAAGGATGCATCGCCTACGACCCGACACCGGTGAGCTCACAACCTGGGAGACACCCGAACTCTTGAGCGCTTTTGCCATGCGCGAAAGCGGTGGCTTCATCGTCGCCACGCGTACCCACCTCGCCTTCTTCGAGCCGCGAACCGGTACGTTCGAGCCGATTTGCCGACCCGAACCCGAGGAAAACGAAAACTTCCTCAATGATGGCCGCTGCGATCGGCAAGGACGGCTTTGGATCGGTAGCGGCAGCCTGACGATGGATAAGCCAACCGGGTTCCTGCATCGGTTCGACCCCGACGGGACGCTGACAACGTGGGCCTCCGGAATCACGCTGTCCAACAGCCTGATGTGGAGCCCCGACAGCGCGGTCATGTACTTCTGCGACAGCATGAAGAAGGAGTTTTACGCATACGATTTCGACGCCGAATCCGGCGCGATTGCCAACAAGCGCGATTTTGCGCGGGCCGATCGGTTCGGTATACCCGATGGATCCATCGTCGATGTCGAGGGTTACCTGTGGAACGCCGAGTTCGATATGACGACCGACCGCACCATCGGCTATGTCATTCGCTACGCGCCAAGCGGTCGGGTCGACCAGATGATCGAGCTGCCGACGTGCCGGCCGACGGCGGTGACGTTCGGCGGGCCAAACCTCGAAACACTTTACGTTGTCACCAGTCGCTACCACATGACCGATGAGGAACTCGCCAAGCAGCCTGTCTCCGGCGCGCTGTTCGCACTCGATGCCGGCACCAAAGGATTGGTCGAGCCCCGCTTTTTGGGCTAGCCGACAGGCGGCTGGCTCGCGGGTTGTGATATCGGCAATCACGGAGCCGGCCCGACTTTTTCGAAGACCTCCTATCCTGGTGTTTATTGCATCCTAGCCTCGCCCGCCCGGCCGGTGATCATCCAGAATAGATCATCCAAATCATCCGGTTCCAGTACGCTTTGAACGTGTTCAAGTTTTGGGTTCTGGTTGATTTGCCTCATGAAAGTATTGGGCTTTGCAACAGAGCCATTCTCCAAGAACCACACCTCG
Source organism: Alphaproteobacteria bacterium (assembly GCA_963583675.1). Lineage (GTDB taxonomy): Bacteria > Pseudomonadota > Alphaproteobacteria > SHVV01 > SHVV01 > CAUZWH01. Next base: position 157 of record CAUZWH010000234.1, on the reverse strand, counting down.
CCTCGATCGCTTAGGTATTTGTCGCAACAAGCATAGAATTCGCGGTGAAACGCCCAGTCGGCGTCATATGTTCCCAAAGACGACGGCGAGAACGTATCTGATAGATGATCTTCACGAAAGATGTGAGGCGGGTTTGAGACGATGATGTAGTAAGGCA
>CAUZWH010000233.1:0-5295 GCA_963583675.1 Alphaproteobacteria bacterium | reverse complement strand
TACCACGACGGCCATCATCGAGTTTCCGAAACCATGGTACGTGGTTTCTGGCAACACTATTGCCGCCTGCTGGGCGTCGCGCCCACCGATTGAATGGCAATGATCGGCCACGAAGCCGACGATCGTCGCGCAGCCTACGATCGTATCGTCGCCCTCGAATATGCCTGCGCTGCCTGTCTTGACGATGATCGTCTTGAAGCGTGGCCGGATTTCTTTGTCGAAGATTGCGTCTACAACATTACGACCCGCGAGAATGTCGAGGACGGATTTCCGCTCGGCATTTTCCAGTGCCACAATCGCGCGCAACTGCGCGATCGGGTCAAGATCCTGCGCAACGCGGCGGTGTTTTCGCTACGCTATTACCGCCACTTGATCAGCAATATCCGAATCCTGGCCCACGACGATCCCTACTACGACATCGAGGCCCACTACGCCGTCTACGCCACCGACGTGGTCGACGGCACGACCGAGATTTTCAGCACAGGCAAGTATCTGAGCAAGGTGATCGCCAGCAATGATGGGTTTCATTTCAAAGAGAGAGTCGTAATTGCCGACACCGCATCGATCCCCAAGAACCTATCGGTACCGCTATAAGTGCCGACATTAACGCGCCGCCTAACGCCGATATCGTCGGTTGCGCGTAGGCTTGACCACGTTCCACGCCGCCGCTGCATCGCGCATGGTCTTTCCCCGGTTCGCAGCGTCAGCAAAGTAGTCGCGGACAAACTGATTATACTCGCCGTGGTCTGCAATTTTTGGCTTATAGCTCTCGTTATTGCGTCGATCCCGCTCCGCGATCCATTCGTCGATCAGATCGCCATAAGTCAGCCCGTCGTTTGCCAACCGATACTGATTAACGTGATAGGTAAAATGAAAGTCGGCGCCGATCTGCGACTTGAAAAACTCCCGGGTTCTCTTATCGCTCTTGTAATTGATCACCGGCGAGCCGCGGCCTAGGGGAACCTCGGAGTCACGCGGCGCCCCCGCTGGCAGCTTTTTCTTTTCTTCGAATATCGCAGCGCGGCCCGATGGGCCGGTTAAGGACCGCAGAATTCTCTCGCTTAGCTCTGGTTTGTAACCATGAGTTGAGAGGCCGAGTTGTCGGGCAAACGTGACGAGATCTTCCTTCATCCAGTAATAGGCTTCGAAATCCTCTGCACGCATACCCGCTCGGAGCGGCGGTTTCCGAGTTCTCTGCTTCTTTCTCCCGGCCCCGCTCAACGGTCGCCGCTCTGTTCCCTGAGGTCCACCCGCAGCGCTGATGTCGCTGCCTCGTCGATAGCCAAAGTCTCCTCCTCGACCGCGCCCGTCAGCACCACGCCGTAGGCGTCCCTCGCCCGTTCGACTGTTTCCCAACCGCGCAACACGTCGCGATGGACGCGCTCGGGTTCGCGCGCCAGCGGATCACCGTAGCCGCCGCCACCGGCGTTGCGAAACCGCGCTTTCTCGCCGGGCTTAAGGTCGAACCGCGTCACACCCGGCATCTTCTCTTCATCGCCATTCGCGTTCACCCGGTAGTGCGCCGAAGCCTGGCCGTCAGCACCGCCAAGCACACCTTGTGCCGGATACACCTGGCTGTCCGAGGCGATCACCAAAGTGACCGGATCGTGGCGCGGGCCGTAGACGACCTCAGCCGAGGGCGATCCCCGGCGCCGGCCGGCACCGCCCGATCCCGGGCGCAAGCGTTGGCACTCGATCAGGATCGGGTGCTTGACCTCGACCAGCTCCACACTCTCGCGATAGATCATGCCGCCGCCCGCCGGGATCCCATACGTCACCCAGCCATCGACCTGGGGCCCGGCCGGACCGCCATTGACGTTGAGCGCGAGCTGATTGATGAAAGGTTTGCCGTCGTGACGAAAGTCGGGCCCGGAGACCACCGCGCTCATCCCGGTTCCGCCGTGCGCCAATCCGTACCCGTCGCCGAGCGTTGCGAACGCCGATTGGATCACATTGATCAGGCGATCGGCGATATTGGTCGTCGCCAGCGAGCACGACGCTGGGAACTTCGGCTTGCCGACAACGCACCCCTCGCGAACCCGGATGCGGATGCGGCGGAACGACCCGGCATTGCGGGGGATACCCGTCTCAAGACCATTGAGGATGCCGATCAGCGTATTGTTGCGCACGCAGGCTTCCGATTGGTTGAGCCCGCACGGCACGTTGTCGATGTTGTCGCGCAGGTCGACATCGATGTAGCCGGCGTCGGGGTCGATATCGATCGTGACATTGATCGGGATGCCATCGGGCAACAAAGGTGGAATCGGATCGTGCGCGCCCGACGCCACCACATGCGCTTTCGGTAGTTTGCGAATCGCTTGATCGATGCGGCGCTCCGAATAGTCCAGCCAGTGTTCGATAAACGCCTTGATCGTCGCCACGCCGTATTTGTCGCACAGCTCCTTAAGCCGCCGCTCGCCGATTCGAGCTGATCCCAGGGTGGCAAGAAAATCGCCGTACCATTGATCGGGAACGCGGATCCGCGCCCGGCACAGACGAATAACGTCGTCGATCATCTCGCAATTCCGCTGCACCCGCACGCACGGGAAGATCAGCGCCCCCTCCTCATAAACATCGCGGGCCGTCGCGTGATAGGTCGAGGGGATCGAGTTGCCGATATCGGCCTGATGCGCTTTGGCACAGGCGGTAAACAGATGCTCGCCATCGACGAAAACCGGAATCAGTATCGTCTGATCGGCGGCGTGGGTGTTGCCGAGATAGGGATCGTTGTGCAGGAACGCGTCGCCCTCGGCGAGATCGTCGTGCAGATCGCACATCGATTGGGTTTGGATGTCCGAGCCGAACACGTGCACCGGAATTCCATCGGTTGCGGTAAGCAAACGATTGTCAGCCGTCACGATCGTACAGGAGAAATCTCGCGCGCTGGCGATCACGGTCGAGCGGGCACTTCGTAGCAACGTATTCGACATTTCGCGCACGATCGCGTCGACCCGGTTGGAAATTACCGAAACCGTTACCGGATCGAGACCGTCGGCTTGATTGAGGCTGGTATCGTTCATGGTGTCACCGCATCTAGCAGATAATTCCCTGCGCCGCTCCGGTGCGCGCTCATCCCGGGATAGACGACCAGCGTCGTCGTCGGCTCCTCGATAATCGCCGGGCCGGCAATGGGTGTGTCGGATGGAACGTCGCGACCGCGGAAGACCGGCGTCATGACCGCATCGCTGCCAAAATAGGCCCAACGCTCGCCCTTCGGCACGAGTCCGGCCGGCACCGTCTCGGCACTGCCCGCGCCGGCGGACCGATCCAGCGGGACCGTCACTCGCCCCTTCCAGTTCAAGCACTCGAGTTCAGCATCGGCGTCACGCACGGCATAGATGCGTTCGTGGATTGCGTGAAACGCTTCGACCAAAGCCGCCACATCGGCGTCGCTGCGAAAGCGCCCGACCGGTAACGGGATTTCAAGTTCCCAGATCTGGAATCGATAGCGCCCCTCGACGAAGTAGCTCTTCCTGGCGCGCACGCCGGCGTCAGCGCCGAGCGCAGCTGTGAAGCGATCGAGCTCGCCGTCGATCGCCTGCAACGCAGCATTGACTCCATCGAAGTCGAAGTCACCCGACCCGGTAACCCGGCTTGCCGCGTGTTCGGAAACGATGTCAGCGAACTGCATCCCGCAGGCACTGAGCACGCTCGCGGTTTGCGGTAGGATCACCCGCGCGCAATCGAGTTCGCGCGCGATCGGCATGATATTGAGGCCGGCCGCACCGCCGCCGGCAACGATCACGCTTTCACGCGGATCGAAGCCCTCCGCTACCGTAATTTCCTGGATCGCTTTGATCATCAGCTCGCCAGCGAGATTGTTGACGGCATAGGCCGCAGCTTCGATCGATAGGCCCAGTGCTGCGGCGACCCGCCCGAGCGCGAGCGCCGCAGCACTGAGATCGAGTGCCATGCGGCCGCCGAGAAAAAAATCTGGATCGATGTAACCCAAGACCGCGGCCGCATCGGTGACGGTTGGCTCTTGCCCGCCGCGGCCGTAGCACGCCGGACCGGGCTCGGCACCGGCGCTGTGCGGCCCGATCTGCAACAGGCCGCCGGGGTCGATCCAGGCGATGGAGCCGCCGCCGGCACCGATGCTGCGAACGTCGACCGCGGAGATACCCAGGATATGCCCGCGCCAGCGGCCCCCAATCCAGGTTTCGCGCGTGTACTTCACGTTGCCGCCGCGCACCAAGCTCACATCGAAAGTCGTACCGCCCGTGTCGCAGATGATGACATCGTCACCCATACCTTCGGCATTGGCGTAATAGCGACCGGCGACCGGCGCCATGGCCGGACCCGAGCGGACCGAGTGAATCGGGTGCTCGGCCAATTCACCGACGTTCATGCAGCCGCCCACCGACGTGCTGACCAACACTTCTCCCTGATACCCAGCAGTCCGGAGGTCGGCCTCCATCTCGCGCAAATGCGCGCGCATCAACGGTTTGAGCGACGCATCGATGGCAGTTGCGGATGCCCGGCGATACTCCCGCACCACCGGAAGTAGCCGGTGCGACAGCGTATAAGGAATGTCGGGCAGCAATTCGTCGATCAGCCCGGCCACCGCCAACTCGTGGTCTGGATTGGCAATCGACCACAGCAGGCATACTGCGATCGCCTCGAATCCGCGCGTGCCCATGCGCTCAATGATGCAGCGCGCGGCAACAAGATCGATTGGGTTGACCACGCCGCCTTCGGCGTCGATCCGCTCGGGCACCTCGAAAGTATTCTGTTGCGCGATGTAGGGCTCCGGGTACTCAGCCGTGAAGTCAAAGGCATCCTCTTTGCCGCCCTCGCGCAGCAGCAGAATATTGGGAAATCCCTCGGTAACCAGCAGCGCCGTTTTAGCAATGTTTTTCTCGACGATCGCATTCGTTGCCCGCGTGGTGCCATAGATCAATATGTCGGTCGCGGTAAGAACGTCGCTAAGACTGAGCCCGAGGTCATCAGCGGTGACGTCAATCGCAGCCCGCATCCCGTCAAAAATACGGTCCGGTGTGGTCAACGATTTACCCACCGCCAATCGACCGTCCTCGGCCGCGATGACGACGTCGGTGAACGTCCCACCCGTATCAACTGTGACCCTATAACCCAAATCGCGGCTCCTCCTTGTAGGGAGTATAGGTGAGGATCAAAGTCATGCGAGCGGAGTCTGCCCCTCATCCAACCCTCTCCCGCAAGGGGAGAGGGCTTATACCGAGCGCACGTCGGGCTCCTTCTCCCCTTGTGGGAGAAGGCAGGGATGACGCGTTTGTTTGCTTTTCTATTTTCTTGGCGATGCCGCCAATAAGGCTC
>CAUZWH010000232.1:0-5298 GCA_963583675.1 Alphaproteobacteria bacterium | reverse complement strand
AGGCGGCGCGACGCCCGCCGCCATCAGGAAGGCCGGCCAATAAACGGCGTGAAAGCGCACAATATCCTTGCCGACGACGTGCACCGTCGCAGGCCAGAACGTTTTGAAATGTTCGCTATCGGTGTCTGGGTAGCCGGCTGCCGTAATGTAGTTGGTAAGCGCATCGAACCACACATACATGATGTGGTCGGGATCTCCAGGGACTGGGATTCCCCACTTGAAGCTGGTGCGCGATATCGACAGATCCCGAAGCCCACCCTTGACGAAACTCACCACCTCGTTGCGTCGATTGCGCGGCAAAATAAATTCCGGGTTGGCGTCGTAAAATTCGAGCAGCCGGTCCTGCCAGGCACTGAGCCGGAAGAAATAGCTGGGTTCCTCGACCCATTCGACCGGTGCGCCCGTGGGTCCGACCTTGCCGTCCGCCCCATCGGTGATTTCTTCTTCGCCATAGAAAGCCTCGTCGCGCACCGAATACCAGCCGGCATATTTACCGAGATAGATGTCGTCATTACCGGCATGGATAACCGCCTGCCACAATGCTTGAGATGCCTGAGTGTGTCGGTCCTCGGTGGTCCGGATGAATTCGTCCTCCGAGTAGTTCATCAACAGACTGAGGTCGCGAAAGTTCTGACTCACGCCATCGCAGAACAGCTGCGGATCCATGCCTTTGGCCTGCGCCGATTTCTCTACTTTCTGGCCGTGCTCGTCGGTGCCGGTGAGGAATTTGACCGTGCGTCCGTCGAGACGCTGAAACCGAGCCAACACGTCGCACGCGAGCGTGGTGTAGGCGTGGCCGATATGCGGCACATCATTGACGTAATAAATGGGCGTCGTGATGTAGTAGGTATTGGACGCGGCCATGCAACCTGCACCTGTTGAACCTGTATCCGTTGAGCGTGATTGCGCGTGACGGGGTGAGCCCTTGCCAGTAGGCCTCGTTCCTACCTAGGGAGCGTTATTGATTTACCCTTCGCCGCATCGGAAAGCGCGGAAAAGGCGATCAATATTACTTGCTTCCTATCTAGGTTCGCGGATTCGGCGCGCGAAAAAAAGCTCGACACCTTTTCCCACACGTCCATCCATTGTTCAAGGTCCCCACGCTGCGCAAGGCGTTGGACAAGCGCATCCTCTCCGGGCACCAATGAAGGCATTGTGGCTTGACTTGCCGAATGCCGAATGAAGCGGGCGAACCACCAAACGACTAACTGAGTGAACAGCGCATAACTATCTCCCGCGTCCCGCCGCGCCAGCCGATCGCCCAATTTATGAAGTGCTGGTATGTCGAGATCCGGCAGGGGCGATAAAAAACCTATGAGTTCGCGAAACATCTCTAGGCCGCCATGTTTCGCCATCGCCAATGCGCGCCCGAAGCTTCCGTCTGCGAGTGCCGCCAGGGCTGTACGATCGGCCGCCGGGACATTTGGTGCGTGCTCGGTGAGTAACGTTGCAATGGTGTCCGGAAGAAGCGGTTGTAACGCTAGCTTGCGACAGCGCGAGCGGATCGTCGGCAGCAGCCGTCCGGGCGCATGCGACACCAGGAGTATCAGGCCCTTCTTGGGTGGTTCTTCGAGGATCTTCAACAGCGCGTTGGCAGCATTCCGGTTCATTTCATCGGCGGCATCGACGATGGCAACCCGCCAGCCGCCCTCGGCCGGCGTCATTGTAAAAAACGACGACAGCGATCGTACGTCGGCGACGATGATTTCGTCGCGAATGCGTTTGCGTTTGTCGTCCCAGCTGCGCTCAACGCTTACCAAATCGGCGTGGGCCGCGGTTGCGACGCGGCGAAACACCGGATCGTCTGCGGCAATCGCAAGGGTGTCGCTTGGCTGCCCGGCGCCGTCATGTGCCAGCACGTACCGTGCGAAACGGTAGGCGAGGGTTGCTTTGCCGATACCCTTGGGCCCATGCAGCAGCCAGCTATGCGCGAGCCGCCCGCTCGAGAACCCCTCCATCAGCGTCCGCTCGGCATGGTCCTGCCCCACCAGGTCCGCTGTGTTGCGCGGGGCATGTTCGTTTTCGCTAGTCTCCGGTGCGGGCTCCCGCGATGCCTTACGCGCCATTGGGTGCCTCTGCCGCGACCTCGGATGTGCCGGCCTCAGAAGTGGCGGCACTAATGGCGGCGCCCAATCGATCGGTCAAGATTGACTCGACTATCTGGGCCACATGGTCTTGGTCTCCACTCGCATCCAGCAAACAACAGCGTGAAGGTGCGTCGGCGGCGACCTGGTGGAATCCGTCCCGCACGCGCTGGTGGAATTCGCGGTCTCGTCTCTCATAACGATCGAGCGTTTCGCCGCGTTCTGTGAGGCGGGTGAAGGCGGCCTCGATGGGCAGGTCGAAGATGATTGTAAGGTCCGGCTCGATATCGCCGATAACGATCTCATAGATCTGGGCAATAACGTCGGGCTCGATCCCCAGGCCATACCCCTGATAGGCCATCGTTGAATCGGCAAAGCGGTCACAGATGACCCATTTGCCCGCGGCCAACGCCGGCAAAATCGCGCGATCGATGTGGATTCGCCGCGCCGCAAAATGTAGCAGCGTCTCGGTTAGGGGATCCCAACGCTCATTCGGACCGTCGATCAAGAGCCGGCGAATCTCCTCGGCCTCAACCGTGCCCCCCGGTTCGCGGGTAAGGAGTGATCGGATTCCGCGTTGGGCGAGCCAATCTTGCAGCCGTTTGGCCTGCGTTGATTTGCCCGCACCTTCCCCACCTTCGACTGTGATGAATTTACCCGCGGTCACGGTTTGTATGCTCAGGGGTTGGAACCCCACATCAAGTAGCTGACGGCTGCCTGGAGTCGGCCGAACATCCCAAGTTTGTTGACATCTGTGCCGGCAAAAAGAGGAATGGAAATGTCTGCAGTGTCTGGCCCCGTGACGTGAAGTTCAGCCACCTTGTCGCCCTTGCCAATTGGCGCCGCCAGCGGCCCGTCGTAAACCACGCTAACTTTAAGCGCGCGTCGCGCCTTCCGCGTAATCGTGATCGTCAACTCGTCACGAATAACGAGGGGGACTTCGCTCTCTGTTCCGAGCCACACATCTGCCTGCGAGACCACCTCGTTGGCATTGAAAAGATCATAGTTTCCGAATTCCCGGTAACCCCAATTGAGCAATCGTTCGGCTTCGCGGGCGCGCTGGTTAACACTGCCAAGCCCGCCGAGCACAAGTATCAGCCGACGATCATTGCGCAGCGTCGATGCGACCATTCCGTAACCGGCTTCGGACGTGTGCCCGGTTTTTAGTCCGTCGGCGTTCATTGCCTTGTAGAGCAGTGGGTTTCTGTTGCCCTGGCGGATCTTATTGTACGTGAAGCTCTTTTCGGAGAAGTACCCATAATATTGTGGGAATTCTGTAATTAGCCGATTGGCAAGAACTGCAAGGTCCCGCGCCGACATCAGGTGGTCCACATCGGGCCAGCCGCTCGCATTCTTGAACGTACTGTTCTCAAGGCCGATTTCGCGTCCGCGTCGCGTCATCTGTTCAGCGAACGCTTCCTCGCTACCAGCGAGCCCCTCGCCCACGACGATGCACGCGTCGTTTCCCGACTGGACGACAATTCCACGAATGAGATCTTCGATTGTGACCTCGCTGTTGACTCGAACGAACATCTTGGAGCCGCCCATTCGCCAAGCTTTCTCGCTAACCGAAAACGTGTCGGTCAGCTTCAAACCACCATCGGCGATGCGCTCAAAGAGCATGTACAGCGTCATCAGCTTGCTCATGGACGCGGGCGGTGCGGGCACGTTGGCGTTTTTTTCGAGCAACACCGTGTTGGTCGTCACGTCGAGCAACAAAACGCGAGTAGCCTGCGATTCGAGAGCAACCAAGGGGCCCGCGGCCGCGCTGCCGATAATCAGCAGCGCGACAAACCTGGAAAATAGAGAACGGTAATTCATCAACAAGCGGCCCTAAGTATTCGTACTACACCGAAATGGTGGCGATATTGTGTGTGGTTTGTCGACAAACCAACACGACGAAGGCGCTAGCCATGCGGTTGAGGGGCGTTCGTCAGCAATCGCAATCTACGATGATACGCGCCCCCCGATAGCCGCTCTCCAACACCCGCGCAAGCGTTGCATCGGCGGTTTGGACCGTGTCGAGGGGACCGAGCCGGACCCGATGAAAGGTCTGACCCTTGATCGTCACCTTGCTAACCACTGTCGGCCCAATATGAGCGAGATCGTCGCGTAGTCTGCTGGCGTTTTCGGGTAAAGAGAACGCGCCTGCTTGTACATACATCGCTGTCGCGCGCACTGCCTTTTGGGCAACCTCAGGGGTTGACGACGTTGCAACCGGCGCCGGTGCCGCTTCGACCCCGCGCGGTGGTGGCAAGGACGCACTTGAGACCCCATCGCGCGGCACCGCGGCAACCAGGGTTTTCTCTTCTTCGGTCGTTTTCGGCTTATCGGCAATAAAGCGCTTGCCACCGGCTTGCAAAACCGCCACCCGCACTTTGGCGATCCCGCTCTTTTGAAAGCCCAGAAGTTGAGCAGCGCGCCGCGAGACGTCGATGATACGGCCGTGCACGAAAGGACCGCGATCGTTAACCCTCAACACCATCGAGCGACCGTTTTCCAGATTGGTAACCCGGACCGAGGATGGCATCGGCAACGTCTTGTGCGCGGCGGTTAGCGAGTTCATATCGTAGGTCTCGCCATTGGCCGTTGCTTTGCCGTGAAAAGCGCTGCCGTACCACGAAGCGATGCCGGTAACGTCATAGTCGGGGTCTTCGCGCGGGTAATACCAGACACCCTTTATTTGGTACGGATTGCCCACCTTGTAAGCCGGCCGCGATTGCCGTTGCGCGGGGCTGGTATCGACAGTGGCCGTCTGAGTTTGGGAGCCAGATTTTGGGTCGGTCGCGTCCTGCGCTCGTTTCACCCCGTAAATCGCTAGTTGCACTTCCGCGCACGCGCCCAACAACAACAGCGCGCCAATCAGCGGCAAAGCAACCCGTCGGTTGAAGCCCCCCACCACCTTGTGTCTATCGCCTCCGAAATCCCACCATCTAGTAGCGATAGTAGCCTAGCGAAGGTCGAGGCGATCGGCAAGATGCCCTACCGCCAACGCGAAAAAGGTCGATCTGTTCCATTTAAGGATCGTGCGGAAATTCTGGTAAACAACGAACGTCGGACCTTTGCCCTTTTCGGCCTCGATGACGGACGCGGTGACGGCGCGCGGTGGCAGGTCGCTGCCATCCACTCGGCGAACGCCAAGCTGTTGCCACTGTGGCAGCGGTTTTGAGGTTTTTAGCCCAAAATCCGAGCGTGTAAATCCTTTAGGGACACG
>CAUZWH010000231.1:0-5300 GCA_963583675.1 Alphaproteobacteria bacterium | reverse complement strand
CGGACGTGGAAGACATCGACGGCCTCGCGGCCTGGTCACTGCAACTGTCCGAGTCCCTGCCGAAGAGCACCGGCGATCGCGCACAAGACAACAATGTCGGCAGCTATTCCGCCGAGCTCGAACCCGGAGATGAAGACGGTGAAGGTGTGCGCATCGCGATTACGCGGATACAGCACGGCATCGGTTCGACGCGCTACTTGCCGCGCGAGTTTTTTGGTACGAATGAGTACAAACACATCATGGTGCTCGCCGAGAAAATTAACGACTTGCTGTCTGACGACTCATACGTCAAGCGCGGCGAAAAACAGTCGTCGATCGCATCGTTTTCGGCGGCCGTCGACTGGTTGATGAGCGAGGCGCGACGCGGCCAGTCTATTCAGCGCTACAAAGGCCTCGGTGAAATGAACCCGGACCAACTTTGGGACACCACGGTGAACCCCGAGACGCGACGCCTCATGCAGGTGAAAATTGACGACGCCGTAAAGGCAGACGAAATTTTCACAACACTAATGGGCGATCAAGTTGAGCCGCGCCGTGAGTTCATCGAAAAGAACGCGCTGACGGTGGAAAACCTCGACGTTTAGCTGGGTGCCAGAAGGCCTTGAGCCACACGTTAAGGGGAGAAGGCGCACATTTAAAGGATTTTTAAAGAATTTCGCCGAACATTGCTCAAAAGAGAATTTGGTAAGAGGCTCCTCGCGCTAAACTTCTGCAACGAAAGCCGGTCGAAAAGTATCGAATACAAACTAAAATAGAAAAAGCCGTTAAAGGGAACTATCCGTGAATAAAACAATCGTCAGCGCTGTCGCGCTGCTAACTCTCGTTACCTCCTGTGGGCAGCAAACTGAAGACGTAAGCGTTGCCGAGCAGCCAAAAGCAGCAGTCTCGGGCATCGATACGGCCGGCATGGACGTAAACGTTCGTCCAGGCGACGATTTCTTTGCTTATATGAATGGCACCTGGGTTGCTGAAACAGAAATTCCCGCCGATAAGGCGCGCTACGGTACTTTCGACAAACTGCGCGACGAATCGCAGGACAGCGTCAAGGCCATTATCGAGGAGTCAGCGAGCGGCGACTTCGCGAAGGGCACCGACGAGCAAAAAGTCGGCGATCTTTATCGCTCGTTCATGGATACCGAAACGCGTGATGCGAAAGGCGCCACGCCACTGCAGCCCACACTCGATCGCATAGCGGCGATAACGGACCATGAGACCCTGGCCGAGTACCTCGCCGAAGCAGGCCTACGCAATTTGGGCGGGCCGTTCGGCTTCGGACAGCTTCCTGGCCTCGAGGACCCGACGCGTTACATTATCGGCGTTTTTCAGGGTGGGCTTGGCATGCCGGATCGAGAGTACTACCTGAAAGACGATGATAAATCGGCAGAGCTCCGCGCGAAATACGTTGAGCATGTAGAGAAGATGTTCGACCTGGCCGGTCTTGAAGAGGGTGCGGCAGCCGCGCAAACAATCATGGCGCTCGAAACGCGACTTGCCGAACAGCACATGACGAAGGAGCAGGGCCGAAATTTTGCAGCAAACTACAATATGGTTGCGGTGGGTGACCTTCCCGAATTGATGCCAAGATTCAATTGGGATGGGTTTCTTGACGTCAGTGGAATTGCGGGCCTCGAGGCAGACGGTGTAGCGCTTTTCTCAACGGACTATATGAGGGCGCTGGATGACATCATAGCCAACACCGATCTCGACACATGGAAAACCTATCTTTGGTGGAGCGCGCTTAACAACAAAGCGTCGCAGCTAACAACGACCCTTGACGAGCAAAATTTCGACTTCTATAGCCGTACGCTGAGGGGCACCGAAGAACAGCGTGCCATGTGGCGACGCGGTGTTGCGTCAGTTAACGGGCACCTTGGTGAGGTCGTCGGTAAGGGCTACGTAAAGCGTCATTTTCCACCTGAGTCGAAAGAGCGCATGTTGACGCTGGTCGGCAATCTCGTTGCCGCATACGAGAAAAGCATCAATGAACTTGAGTGGATGTCCGATGACACGAAAGTTGAAGCGCTCGACAAGCTGTCGAAGTTCACGCCGAAGATCGGCTACCCGGACGAGTGGCGAGACTACTCGGGGCTGGAAATAGAGGTCGATGACTATTATGGCAATATTGCGCGATCAATCGACGCGGAGACTAAGCGGCAAATGGATCGACACAACGGCCCGGTGGATCGCACAGAGTGGGGCATGACACCACAGACGGTGAACGCCTATTACCACCCGCTGCTGAATGAAATTGTCTTTCCCGCCGCGATACTGCAGCCGCCATTCTTCAATCTGGAGGCAGACGACGCGGTTAACTACGGCGGTATAGGCGCCGTCATTGGCCACGAAATCGGCCACGGTTTTGACGACTCCGGTAGCACTTTCGATGGTGATGGTGTGGCGCGCGACTGGTGGACCGAGGAAGATAAGGCGGCGTTCGAAGAGCGCACTGGAGTGCTCGTTTCTCAATACAACGCTTTCGCACCCTTCGACGATCTGAACGTTAATGGCGAATTCACGCTCGGCGAAAACATCGGCGACCTTGGCGGCATCACCATTGGATTGCTGGCGTACCAGATGTCACTGAATGGCGAAGAAGCACCGGTCATCGACGGATTCACTGGTGCGCAACGTGTGTTCCTGGGGTTCGCACAGGTTTGGCGCGGCAAATACCGCGAAGAAGCCCTGCGCCAGCAAATTGCCACCGACCCACATTCACCGATCGTCTATCGAGCTAACGGCTCAGTCCGCAATGTGCCGGAATTTTACGAAGCGTTTGAGATCAGTGAGGACGATGCGCTATATCTGGCGCCCGAGGAGCGCGTCAAGATCTGGTAGACCGTACCAAAAAGAAAGAACCAAAGGCCCCGTTTTCGGGGCCTTTTTTATGGCTCGTCTCTGGACCCACGACCGAAGCGCTCGCCGAAAAAGTCGCCCTCGTTCCATGTTGGGCGGTCCTCATCGTTGCCGATCGCTAAGCCTATGCGAGTATGCGCACGCGCAAAACGCAGCGCCGACTCCCAGTCGATCGGGCGCGCTATGTCATCGGACGGTTGATGGTAGTGATTCTTGAGGTGGTCTCGGTACAGCGCCTCGCCATCCACGCTCTCGTCGGTCGAGTTGAATCCGGTGACCAGGTAAACCGCCGGCACGCCTTTCTGGACAAATGAGTACTGGTCGCTACGCACAAATAACACCTCTTCCGGCATGGGGTCCGGAGAGAACACAAAGCCCTCATCAGCGGCAGACTTTTCGGCTATGTCCTGCATCGACGAGTGCTGAGACCCGAATGCGACAAGGTCCGCAACGGGATACAAAAACAACGGCATGTCCAGATTAATGTTGGCGACTATCGATGCCATCGGCACCGTCGGGTTGTTGACGAAAAAGTCCGAGCCAAGCAAACCGCTTTCCTCGGCGGTCAACGCAATAAACATAACAGAGCGTTTCGGTGGCGCTGCCGCAATCGCGCGAGCCGTCTCGAGCATCAACGCAACGCCTATCGCATTGTCGTAGACGCCATTGCGAATCTTGTCTTCGTCCTCTTCGCTCGTCGAAACACCGACATGGTCGAGGTGCGCCGAATAGACGACATACTCGTTCGCAAGCTCCGGGTCGGTACCACGAACGACACCAATGACATTTGGGCTGGACGTTGTCGAGTGAGTCGAGCGCGCGGACAACGACACCTCCACACCCAACGGCGTCGAGGCCGCCTTGCCGGCCAAATTTGCCTCAAGCGCTTCTTCGTAGCTCATAGGCGAAACACCGAACAAGCGTTCGGCCGCGGCAATGCTGATTGCTGCGCCAACGAGAAGCTCAGGGTAGTAACGGGCGGCGCGGCCATCGCCGTTTATCCAGGTCGTGCTCGGGCGCCTCCCTATCCGGTCCTTGCGCGAGGCCCAGGTCTGCCGTGCCTCGGATTTTCGCGTGCGTAAGCTAATCGATCCGATCGCGCCCCGCTTTACGGCTTCCAGCGATTTTGTTCGAGACGAGCTGTAGTAGGCGCCGCGGAATACCGCGATGATCTTGCCGCGAACATCAACGCCATCGTAGTCCGAATAGCCTTGTGCCGGCGCATGAACACCGTGACCAACATAAACAACTTCTGCGCGCGCCTCGCTGGACTCTCTTACCGGGTCGGCGGACATGGAGTAGTCGTCGCGATAGACGAGCGGTGTGGATTCGCCGCCACGATGAATGACAAAGTCGGCGGAGCCCCGCGCGATGCCATAGCGGCGCAACGGAACCGACTGAAACCAACCGTCAGAGCCCGCGGCCTCAACGCCCATCGAGCCCAGTCGTTCAGCAACGTACTGCGCGGCTATGCCATAACCCGCCTCCGCCGCGTCGCGCCCCAGTAGCGCGTCACTTCCAAGAAAGCGAACATGGCCCTCTAATTGCTCGAGCGTAATAAGGTCCAGCGCTTTGTTCGTATTGTCTTTCGACGACTGCCCGCCCGCCGGCCCGCAGACAGCAAGTGTCGCGATCAATAAAAAGGCCGAACCGGCCCGGGAGAATGCTTGAGTCATGGGGTTTCCCTCTCTTGATACACGCTACTAATTTCGCGCATCTTGTTTTCAATCCACGCCTGCACCAACAGGTTCGTTTCTTTTGGCGACTGCGTCGATGGGCCAATCGCCGGCCCAATACAAAAGCGCACAGTACCGGCTCGCTTGCTTAGCTCGCGCCGTTGCCAAAAGTCACCCGCCCGAAGCAACAGGCGGCAATAGCGGTCAACAAACCGTCACAGGAAATCGCGGGGCGCCCAAAAAAAAAGCAAGGAGATAGCGGCATAGACGATGCCCGCTGAAAAGGCGAACACAACGAAAACCAAGGAGCGAAGCGCGCGAAACACCGGGCTACTCGGCGACCAGCGCAGCGGCCGCAGCGGCGAGGTCGTCGTAAATTTCGACGTCGCAAAGGGAAGACGGCAAGCTCTCCGATGCACTAACACCGTTACCGGTACGAACAAGAATCGGCCGGGCGCCGATCGATCGTGCAGCCTCGAGATCACGCAAGGCGTCGCCGATGAAGGGGACATTCGCCATATCATGACTAAAATGAACGCCAATTTTTTGCAGCAAGCCCGGCTTCGGTTTGCGACAGTCACAATCGTCGTCCGGACCGTGCGGACAATACACAATTTTATTCACACAACCACCAGCGGCGACCACAAGCGCTCGTAACTTCTGGTGTATTGCTCGAAGAGCGGCCTCGTCGAAAAGACCGTGCGCCAAACCCGACTGATTGCTGGCAACGGCGACAGCAAATCCGGCCTGCGAAAGAGTGGCGATAGCATC
>CAUZWH010000230.1:0-5329 GCA_963583675.1 Alphaproteobacteria bacterium | reverse complement strand
GTAGGAGAGGTTACTTCGATCCTGCAACTTACGTCCGAACTTGCGCCGCAATGAAGGCTCGGACATGTAAGTGATATGGGCTGCCATGCGCGCCACCGCGAGGCCCTTGGCAGGGTGTGTGCCGTGGACGAGATAGTCGCCACCATGCCAATCGCTATCGGCCACGATCGCTTGGCGCCCTACTTCGTGGAAGGCGATGTTTTGCGCTGAATGACGCGCCGCGGCCGCAATCGGAACGGCCGCAAATACTCGCTCCGGAAAGCTTGCCACCCACTGCAGCACCTGCATGCCGCCCATCGACCCGCCGATTACGCAAAATAGCTGCTCAATGCCCAAGTGATCGAGCAGCATGGCCTGCGCATGGACCATATCGGCGATAGTGATCATCGGAAACTTGAGGCCATGGGGTTCGCCGGTTTGGGGATCGGTGTCGCTGGGTCCGGTGGTGCCCATGCAACCACCGAGAACATTGGCGCACATGACAAAATAGCGGTCGGTGTCGATTGTCCTCCCGGGTCCCACGGCGAGATGCCACCAACCCGGTTTACCCGTTACCGGGTTGGTGTCGGTGGCGTATTGATCGCCGGTAAGCGCGTGACAGACCAGAACCGCATTGGATTTGTCGGCATTAAGCTCGCCATAAGTCTGGTAGGCGACGGTAAAGGGGCCGAGTTCGATGCCACAGTCCAATAACAAGGGCGCTTCGGTCCCGAGCGTGACCGAAGGCCCGGCACGGCGCGCACGCTCAGAGCCACTGATCTGGTTATCGAGGGCTTCGGTCATAATAAAAGTTCAACGCGCATCGTTGCTCAGTACTTGGCGCGAGGGGGGTATAACTTGGTCCAAGCTCTTTGAATGTCAACGTTTTCTTTGATTTTGGCGCCGCCCGAGTCTATCACTAGCACGCCTCATAACCCCACAATTGAATGCGCCATGAGCGGGACAACCGGCGCGCTCGCTGAACTGCGGCGCGAAATAGACGAAATCGACCAGGCGCTCCACGATCTCTTGATGCGGCGTGCCGCCATCGTCGAGGAAGTCGCTGCGACCAAGGCGCAGAACGCCAATGTCGACGAGTCGCCGCAGATCATCTATCCCGCACGCGAAGCGGAGGTCATCCGTCGCCTCAGTGCACGACACCGCGGCCGTTTGCCAAAAGCGACGCTGGTGCAAATTTGGCGCGAAATTATTTCGGCGTCAGTCCGCCTACAGCGGCCAATGCGGGTCGGGATGGTCGCGCCTACCGCATCCGATCTGACGCGCTTAGCGCGCGACCATTTCGGCACGTTGATCGGGCTGCAATCTTTCGATTCTGCCGCAGCACTGTTTGACGCCGTGGCGGCCGATGCTGATCTGGTTGGTGTGCTGCCATTTCCAGAGCCGGCGTCGTCGGAGCAACCTTGGTGGCACCATCTAGCATCTGGTGTGGAGCAGGCACCGCGGGTTGTTACACGATTGCCTTTCCTTAAGGGGGGCGCTGGCGACGCCTTTGTCATCGGGACGTTTGATCCGGGCGATTCAAGCGCCGACGTCAGTCTACTGGTCGTCGAGAGTAGCGCTAGCTTAGCCAGCGATGTTGGGGACGGCGTCCGTATCCTGGCGCAGGGCGGCGTCGGTAGTGAGCCCCATCATCGATCTTTATCTCTCGTCGAGGTCGACGGAGATGGAGACGCGGCATTCGCCGCGGTTGCGGCCCCAATTCAGGCACTTGACGATGAGACCACCGAGGTCCGCTATGTCGGCGGTTATGCCGTTCAAGTCGTTGAATAACCTCCGAACCATCCCCAGAGCCTTGCCTGGAGATTTGCCATGAGCGAACCGCAACCCAAAAAAGGAATCCTGGATATTGCGCCCTATGTGGGCGGCGAATCGCACGTTGAGGGCGTCGTAAGGGTAATCAAACTCGCATCCAACGAAACGCCTCTGGGACCAAGCCCAAAGGCGATCTCGGCTTATAAGAAACTGGCGGGTGATTTGCACCGCTATCCCGACGGGGGCGCGGAAGAACTGCGCCAAGCGATTGCGGAACAGTGGGAACTCGATCGCGACCGCCTGGTCTGCAGCGACGGTTCCGACGAGATGATTAGTTTGCTGACGCGTGCCTATGCCGGCCCCGGTGATGAGGTCTTGTTTAGCCATCACGGTTTCCTGATGTACGCGATAGCGACCATGGCGGCCGGCGCGACTGCTGTGAAAGCACCCGAGACCGCACTGAGGGCCGATGTCGATGCACTGCTTGGGCGGGTTAATGATCGGACGCGGATATTGTTCTTGGCCAATCCTAACAATCCAACCGGGACCTATCTCCCGCGTGGCGAGCTGGTGCGGCTTCATGCCGGCCTTCCGGATGATGTCATCCTCGTGATCGACGCGGCCTATGCCGAATATGTCGACGTCGAGGACTACACCGCGGGAGCCGATCTCGTAGAGGCGCATGAAAACGTGCTCATGCTACGCACGTTCTCCAAGATTTACGGATTGGCAGCCTTGCGCCTGGGCTGGGCTTATGGCCCGCGCCATGTGATCGACGTTCTCCACCGGGTGCGGGGGCCGTTTAATGTTAATCAGGCCGCGCAAGTCGCGGGAATCGCCGCGGTTCGCGATACCGCACATTTGGCGAAGGCGAAGGCCCACAATGACAAATGGCGGCCGTGGCTTAGCGAAAAACTCGGCGAACTCGGCCTCGAATTTACACCTAGCGTCGGAAATTTCGTTCTCGCGCGTTTTCCCGGCGGACCCGAGATGGCCGCTGCGGCGGCCGATCATTTACGCAGCGCCGGCATTCTTGTGCGGGGCATGGTTGCCTACGACCTACCCGATTGCCTGCGCATAACCATCGGCCTCGAGGACGAAAACATGGCCCTCCTCGACGCGCTGATCGAGTTCATGGAGTGAACGATGGCGGATGACGTCCTCTTCGAGCGCGTGGCTCTGATCGGTATTGGATTGATTGGATCATCCCTTGCCCGGCTTATTAAGCGCGATGGATTGGCCGGCCATATTGTTGCCAACGCCCGCAGCCAAGCGACGCTCGACAAGGTGGTGGAACTCGGCATTGCCGATAGCGTCGCGATCAACGTGGCTGACGCAGTGGCCGGCGCCGATCTGGTCATCATCTGCTCGCCGCTCGGAACCTATCCCGCAATCGGGGCGGCCATTAAGGACCATCTGGCCGACGGCGCGATCGTCAGCGACGTCGGCTCGGTTAAGGCCATGGTATTGCGCGAACTCGGCGCGGTCTTACCGTCACATGTCCATCTGGTTCCCGCGCACCCGGTCGCGGGTACCGAACATTCCGGCCCCGAAGCGGGTTTCGCCGATTTGTTCGACGGTCACTGGTGCATTCTCACGCCGGGCCCGGATACCGACGCCACGGCTGTTTACCGGGTTAAAGAATTGTGGCGCCGAGCCGGCATGAAGGTCGACCTGATGGACGCCGAACATCATGATTTGGTGTTGGCCGTTACCTCGCACCTGCCGCATCTCATCGCCTACAACATTGTTGGCACCGCGGACGATTTGGAAACCGTCACCAAATCGGAAGTCATAAAATATGCCGCGGGCGGGTTTCGTGATTTTACCCGCATCGCTGCGTCTGATCCCGTTATGTGGCGCGATGTGTTTCTGAACAATCGCGAGGCGGTGTTGGAGATGCTTGGGCGTTTCACGGAAGACCTCACCGCGCTGCAGCGCGCAATTCGCTGGAGCGACGGCGATGCGCTGCACGAAATGTTCACCAGGACGCGGGCAATCCGTCGCGGCATCATCGAAGCCGGCCAGGCGTAGTTGGATTTCTTCGACTAACGTTCTGATGGTTGCCGAATGAGCGGCTTCAGCTGCGCCACGGGTAGCTTGCCGACATAAGCTCGTCCGCCCTGGAGCGTCAGTGGGAATTCGACAGAGCCGGGTTGGCCGCCACGCTTAGCCATCAACCGCAACGCGATGCGTAGCGCTGCGCTCTGGGTTGGTGAAAGATCTTGCGCTTCGGTGAGTATTTGCAACGCGGCTTCGAAACCTCGAACCTGCGCTTTGAATGCCGCCACAGGCCGCATCTCTTCATCGAGCGCCAAGGTCCCCTCAGCCGATAAGCTAACCTCTCCAGACTTTAGGAACGCACGCGGAAACTCAATCGCTCCGCCGTTATCACGCCATTCGGATAGCGCCGCGTGCGACAGCGTATGGGGAATCGTCCCGGTCCAGATCGCGCGTAGGTTGACGCGATCAATAGCTTGGGGGAGGCGTAGCGCCGAAGGTGGTGGTCGCACCCCAGACGCATCGATGTCGACGATAAGTTCGCCGTTGCCTTGCCCGATCATAATCACAAGGTCGCCTTCCTTCACGCTGAGCGGACCTGGCAACTGATCGCTGTCGATCATCGCCCCGCGCAGGCTCAGCCTGGCGCGGCGTTGTTGGTCGGTTGTGTTCAGCGAGAAGGTGGTGCTGTCGGCCGCCGTCATATAGCTGACCGACGTCGTTGGGTTACCGATGACCAGGTTGTGATCGCCGACGAGCTCGCCACGCACGGCATCGAAAGACCAGGGACCCGTTCGCGCGACCAGGCGCTGGCTTGCCCACGACCAGGACAGCATCGCCGTTCGCCACTCAATACGCGGTGCGTCGACCGCGACCCGGAATGTGCCGGGGAAGCCATCGATGCGAAGCCCTTGGTGATCGATGTGAATGCCCGCGGTACGCTGTTCTTGCTGCCACAGGACGGTCGCGACTTTCAGTTGTTCGGCGGCAATAAACCAATAGACGGTGTAGAGGAGAAAAACGGCGATTGGGCTGCCAATCGCGATTATCCAATTGATACGTCTGCGCTGGATCGTCATTGCCCAAAAGTTTATAGACGCCGCATTCATCAACGGCTACGTCAGTGGCCATTCAAGTCTCAACAGGGTTGATAGCGGCATATGTTTCCAAGCCGGTCAGGGCATGACATCTGGGTGTTTGGCTACGGTTCGCTCATGTGGCGGCCGGGGTTCTCTTATGCAGAGGCGCATGCGGCCCGCTTGTTCGGGTACCACCGGGCCTTGTGCGTACGCTCGATGATTCATCGCGGGACGCCCGACAGCCCAGGTCTGGTCTTGGGACTGAAAGTCGGCGGGTCGTGCGTTGGCCGTGCCTTCCGCGTCGCTGCCGCAGACGCCCACGATGTTGTCGACTACCTCACCTGGCGAGAGTTACGGCGTGATACCTATCGGGCGACGGCTTGCCGGTTGCGAGTCCCGGGCCGCGTTGTCGATGGGATTTGTTTCACTGTTAATCGACACAGCGTCCAGTATTCGGGCGATCTGTCGTTAGAATCGATGACCGCACTTGTCGATGA
>CAUZWH010000229.1:0-5337 GCA_963583675.1 Alphaproteobacteria bacterium | reverse complement strand
GATCAGCCAGTTCGAGCTTGGCACGGGTATTGCGCGCTTTCACTTTGGGTAACGGAATGTCGTCGAGAAACAACTCAAACGCAACGACCGGTACTTTTAGATCCATGCGCCGCAACACCGCAGGATGAAGTTCACCGAAATGAGCCAGCGTCCTCTGAGGGCCGAGTTTCAGCACCCCGGATCGGCCGGGATGGTACCAATCCGGCGCGTCCGCAACGATTTGCGCATTGTCGGGGCTAAATCCGTGCGCTTCCAGCGCCGCGACGACATCGGCTTTCGCATCGAACGCATCGACCACACGGGATTGGTCGCGCCAATGACGTGATCTAGCGTCGCCCGATCGTACGCCCCCCGCAACCTGCGATTGCCCCTTGGGTGAATCATCGTGATAGACCGGCCCCACCTCAAATAGTGCCGTGGCGTTGGCACCTCGATCGTGATTACGACCGGCCGCGGCGACCAGGTTGGGCAGCAAGCTCGGCCGCATGGCATCGAGATCGCTGCTGATCGGATTGGCCAGTAGCAGTGTTTCGTCCGTACCACCAAACAGCTCGACCTGAGGCGCAGGCGCGAACGAAAATGTAACCGCTTCGATTAGCCCCCGCGCGGCAAGGGTACGGCGAACCGCGCTGCGACGACGTTGCACGGGCGACAAGACTGGTTGCGTGACCGCATTCCGACGCGGCAGGGGCACCGGGGGAATCGCGTCGTAGCCATTGATGCGGACGACTTCTTCAACCAGATCAGCCTCGCCGTCGACATCTGAGCGCCATGATGGAATCTCGACACTGAGGTGCGTGTTCTCGCGGGCGATGCCGAAACCGAGTGAGGTTAGGGTGCGAACTATTTCGTCCTCAGGGAGATTGACGCCGCCCAACGCGTGAACGCGGGAGGGTCGCAATGTGAGGGACCGATGCCAGTCGGGTGCGGCACCGGCAACGACCAACTCACTCGCCTCGCCGCCGCAGATGTCGAGCACCAGCCGCGTTGCGAGCTCCATCCCGTCAACGACGAACGCCGGATCGACCCCGCGCTCGAAACGATAACGGGCATCGCTTTCGATTTGCAACTTACGGCCGGTCATTGCGGTTCGGATCGGATCGAACAACGCCGCCTCGATGAACACGTTGACGGTTTTGTCGGTACACCCCGAGGGTTCGCCACCGATTACGCCGCCCAATCCGAGCACGCCATCGTCGTCCGCGATCACGGTCATTGCGTCGTCGGTCTCGTAGTCGTTGCCGTTTAGGGCGGCAAGGCGCTCGGTTTTTTTTGACAGACGGACGTGAATGTTGCCGGCGACTTTATCGGCGTCGAACACATGCAAGGGGCGACCGACATCGAAGGTGTAGTAATTGGTCATGTCGACCAGCGCCGAAATCGGCCGCAGGCCAATCGCGATCAAGCGGTCCTGCAACCATTTCGGGCTCGGGCCGTTCTTTAGACTGCGAATATAGCGTCCCACGAACAGCGGGCAGGGGAGCGGCTCATTTCCTGAGAATTTCAAACTGACGCCGATCGGACTGGTGAATGATCCCGCGACCGGGTCGATGATGAGCGGTTTGGCAGTCCCCATCCCGGACGCAGCAAGATCCCTGGCAATACCGTGGATCCCAAGACAGTCCTGCCGGTTGGGCGTTATCTGAATTTCGATAACCGGGTCGTTCAGCCCTTGTAGTTCGGCGAACGGTACGCCGATCGGCGTGTCGTCGGGGAGTTCAATAATCCCGTCGTGCTCGTCGGAGATCCCCATCTCACGCTCTGAGCACAACATACCCTGCGATTCCTCGCCGCGAATCTTAGCTTTCTTGAGATGGAGGCCGGTTCCCGGGATGGTTGCGCCGACCGGCGCGAATACGCCCTTCATGGCCGTGCGCGCATTCGGGGCGCCACAAACAACCTGCACCTGTTCAGATCCTGTATCCACCAGACAGAGTTGGAGCTTGTCGGCGTTGGGATGGGGTTTGGCTTCAACGACGCGCGCGGTAATGAAAGCGGCCAGATCGGCGGCGCGGTCGGTAACTTCCTCGACTTCAAGGCCGGTTGCCGTCAGCTGATCAACTATCTCGGGGAGCCCCGCACTTGTATCAAGATGATCCTTTAGCCAGCCGAGGGTGAATTTCATAACGTCAACCCCTCGGCCAGGGTCGGTACATCGAGGGGGACAAACCCGAAATGCCGGAGCCAGCGCAGATCGCTGTCGAAAAAAGCTCGGAGATCGGGAATGCCATATTTGAGCATGGCCAGCCGATCGATGCCCATGCCAAACGCAAAGCCTTGGTAAATCGTGGCGTCGAGCCCGACGGCTTCTAAGACCCGCGGATGCACCATGCCGCAACCAAGAATCTCGAGCCAATCATCGCCCTCTCCGACGATGAGTTCGCCGCCAGCGCGGGTGCAGCCGATGTCCATCTCGGCAGATGGCTCTGTAAAAGGGAAGTAGCTCGGTCGAAACCGCATCGCTAGATCGTCGATGCCGAAGAACGCGCGCGCAAACTCCAACAGGCACCCTTTGAGGTGGCCCATATGGGTTTCGGTATCGACCACCAACCCCTCCACCTGATGAAACATCGGCGTGTGGGTCTGGTCGGAATCGCAACGATAGGTGCGCCCTGGAACGATGATGCGATGCGGGGGCTTGGTCGTTTGCATATGACGAATTTGCACCGGCGAGGTATGCGTGCGCAGCAGCTTGCGCTCACTTTCGTCCGCGGAGGAGAAGTAGAAGGTATCGTGCATCTGGCGGGCCGGATGCTCAGCCGGGATATTCAATGCCGTGAAGTTGTGGAAATCGTCCTCGATGTCGGGGCCTTCGGCGACCTCGAACCCCATATCGGCAAAAATTGCGATTACTTCATCGGTGACATGGCTCACCGGATGGATTCGGCCCACGTTTTCATCCGCGATCGGCAACGTCACATCAATTTTTTCGTTGGCAAGGCGCGCTTCGATCGCGACGGCATCGAGTGCGGCCTTGCGCGTTTCAATCGCCTGGTTAATGCGATCTTTGAGCGCGTTTAGGGCGACCGCCCGATCCTTGCGCTGATCCGGGTCGAGATCACCCAGCCCGCGCATCAGAGCTGTGAGACGGCCCTTGCGCCCGAGTGCGGCAACGCGTGCATCGTCGAGCGCGGCGAGGTCATCAGCCGCACTGATCGTGTCCATTAGGTCTTTTTCGAGAGTGCTTAGATCTTCCATATCGATCACCAAAAAAGGGGCCTGTCTCACGGCCCCTTCGTCATCGATTATCGGCGGAAATGGGGCGCCTTAGGCGGCCTTGGCGAGCGCTTCCTTTGCTTGCTCCACCAGGGTTGTAAAGGCCACGGGTTCGTGAACAGCCAGATCAGCCAGTACTTTTCGGTCAATCTCGACGCCCGCGACACTGAGGCCGTTAATAAATCGACCGTAAGTCACTCCATTCTGACGTGCTGCCGCATTGATTCGCTGGATCCACAGAGCGCGAAACTGGCGTTTACGCTGGCGCCGATCCCGATACGCGTATTGAAGAGCCTTTTCGACGTATTGGAGCGCTGTTTTGTAGTTGCCATGCGCGCGACCGTAGTAGCCCTTCGCACGCGTAAGCACCTTCTTGTGCCGCGCCTTGCTGGTTACACCCCTTTTGACCCGCGCCATAGTCGCCTCTCCTTAGGCGTAGGGAAGGAATCGCTTAATGATCTTGGCATCTTGTGGTGCCATGATCGCGGTTCCTCGCTGGTTGCGAATCTGCTTATTGGTACGTTTAATCATCCCGTGCTGCTTGCCAGCCTGGTTCATTCGCACCTTGCCGGAGGCGGTTAGGCGAAACCGCTTCTTGGCGCCGCTCTTTGATTTCATCTTCGGCATGATCGCCGCACCAACGCAGACAAACCGGCATTCGCGAACTCACGAAGAGTCGCTCCCGACACCGGTTCGAGGCCGCGTTATAGCCACAGCGCCGCGCGAATGCAAGGAATGCGGTGGCGCGCAGGGGTCTGGAATTCATCGCCATTCTTGACATAACATATACATGAATACATCTTCATATGTATGATTGAATGGAATAACGAGAAAGCGGCAATTCTCGCCGAGATGTTTCGCCTGATGGGCGATCACACGCGGCTGCGCATCGTCGTCTTGATCTGCACCAGAGGGCGGGTCGCGGTCGGTGACATCGCCGAGGCAATCGGCGCTTCACCATCGCTTGTCAGCCATCACCTGCGCCTGCTGCGTGCGGTACGCATCGTCAAGGCGCACCGCGACGGGCGCCATGTCTATTACTCACCCGCGGATAAGCATATCGAGCGGGTGATTGAAGATATGGCGACCCACGTCGCCGAGGCCGAAGGCCGCCCGACCGGTGAGGCCGAGATCCATGACTGAGACCGCACACCGTCACCACGACCACCTGTCGGCTACCCGCCAAATTCTCTGGGTGGTCCTGATAATCAATGCGGCAATGTTCGCGATCGAGATATTCGCCGGTCTCCACGCCGGTTCAATCGCGTTGCAGGCAGATGCGCTGGATTTCCTCGGCGATGCGGCCACCTACGCCATTACGCTGGCGCTGCTAGCGGCACCGATCCGCTGGCGCGCCGCCGCAGCTTTTGCCAAGGCGGCAAGTCTTGGTGTTTTCGGGATCTGGATATTGTCGAGTGCGGTTGTCAACGGGTTGAGTCCGATCGCGCCAGCCGCTCAGATTATGGGCGGAGTCGGACTGGCCGCACTTCTTGCCAACGTTGTCAGCGCTATTTTGCTTTTCCACTTCCGCGACGGCGATGCCAACTTGCGCTCAGTGTGGCTGTGTAGCCGCAACGATGCCCTCGGCAACGTCGCCGTGATCGCCGCAGCCGGCGGTGTGTTTGCAACCACAACCGCCTGGCCCGATATCGCAGTAGGCTCCGTAATGGCAGCGTTATCGCTTAGCGCGGCGCTCCAAATCGCGCGACACGCCTGGCAGGAGTGGCACAGCGCTTAGCGCGGCCCTCGCGCAGAGCTGCTCCGACGTCGCCTCAGACTCGCGACGAGACTACCATCGTCATCAGTCGTCCCTCCATTCGCGGAAACTGCTCGACCTTTCCGACTTCCTCAATATCGCCCTGAACGCGTTTGAGGACATTCATGCCCCGGTCGGGATGCAGCATCTCGCGACCACGAAACCGCACTGTCACCTTCACCTTGTCCCCCTCATCGAGGAACTTTTTCATCGAGCGCATCTTGGTTAGATAGTCGTGAGTATCGATGCCGGGCCGCATCTTTATTTCCTTAACGTCAACAAGCTTTTGCTTCTTGCGCGCAAGGTTCTTTTTCTTCTGTTCTTCGTATTTAAACTTCCCGTGATCGAGTACTTTGCAAACCGGC
>CAUZWH010000228.1:0-5351 GCA_963583675.1 Alphaproteobacteria bacterium | reverse complement strand
GCCAAGCTCCACGGTTAGAGGACGCCATGACAGAAGCCTACGAGCAAGTATCCGGCGATATCGTCCACGATGAGGTTGTCGCTGCCCGAGCCGGGTGGAGCCGCGTGATCGAGAAGAACCAGATTTTGCGCATGGTCGACCTTGAAGGGGATCAGGCGGTCGATTTCCTCTGTTACAACGCCAACGATCACGAAGACCGATACGCCGCTGCTGACACGATGAAAATCAACACGACGGGGATTTTCATCGGCAAGGACACGGTCCTCTACAGCGTGAACTGTAATCCGTTGTTCACAGTGGTCGAGGATACCTGCGGCCGCCACGACACGATCGGCGGTTGCTGCTCCGATGGCATCAACCGGTTCCGCTACGCCGCCGCCGGGCAACCGAATTGCCGTCAGAACTTCATCGATCAACTCGCCAAATACGGCATGGGCCCACGGGATATCCCCGCCAACCTGAATTTCTTTATGTACGTACCGGTGGATGCTGAAGGGCAGATGGACATGGGCCCGGGTATCTCTAAGCCCGGCGGCTATATCGATCTGCGTGCCGAGATGGACGTGCTCGCCGTCATTTCCAATTGCCCGCAAATCAACAACCCGGTTAACGCCTACAACCCGACCCCGATCCGCGTGATAATATCCAAAACTTAGGCTTAAGTTTTGGTTTCCCGGCAGGCGAAACGCTTTTGCGTTTCTGCCGAGAGGGTCGGCCAATCCTGGGTCCGGTGGTCGGGCGCGACACACTGGTTGTTAACAACAGGCGCACCATCAGGAGAGGACGCCGACCGGCTGCACGCCGGAGGCGCAGCTAATAGCATGGACGTCGAAACGAGAACCCAACTTAAGGAAACCGTGCGGCGTTTCGTACGCGAGCGGCTGGTTCCGCTCGAAAGCCAAGTCGAAGAGACGGACGAGGTGCCCGCCGAAATTCGTCGCGAGATGGCCGATCTCGGCCTCTTCGGCCTGTCGATCCCGGTTGAATATGGCGGCATCGGCGTCGACATGTCGACCGAGGTCGAAATCGCTTTCGAGCTCGGCTGGACGGCGCCGGCATTTCGCTCGGTGGTCGGTACCAATGTCGGCATTGGCTCGCAAGGCATCGTCATCGACGGCACCGAAGAACAGAAACAAAGCTACCTGCCGCGCCTGGCAACAGGCGAGATCGTCGGCTCGTTCGCGCTCACCGAACCCGACATTGGCTCCGATGCCGCACACGTCAAGACTCGCGCTGAACGCGACGGCGACGTCTACCGCATCACCGGCACCAAGCGCTTCATCACCAACGCGGCTTATGCTGATATTTTCACGTTGATGGCGCGTAGCGAGCCTGACGAAGCCGGTGCCCACGGCGTCTCCGCCTTCATCGTGCCCGCCGATTCGCCGGGGATTACGCTGGGCCAGCCCGACAAGAAGATGGGCCAGCGCGGCACCAAGACCTCCGACGTGGTACTCGATGCTGTCGAGGTGCCGGCCGCCAACATCATCGGTGGCAAGCCCGGCCAGGGCTTCAAGACCGCGATGAAGGTGCTCGATCGCGGGCGCCTGCATATCTCGGCGATCGCGATCGGCGCAGCTGAGCGCCTGATTCACGAAGCGCTGTCATACGCCACCGCGCGCGAGCAGTTTGGTAAGCCGATTGCTGATTTTCAGTTGATCCAGGCGATGCTGGCCGACAGTCGCACCGAGGCCTACGCCGCCCGTTCCATGGTGCTCGACGCCGCCGCGCGGTTCGATCGCGGGGAACGGCTCACGATGGAGGCCGCCTGTTGCAAATATTTTAGCACCGAGATGGTCGGCCGCGTCGCCGACCGTGCGGTCCAGATTCACGGCGGTGCCGGCTATATGGCGGAGTATGCGGTCGAACGCTTCTACCGCGACGTCCGCCTGTTCCGAATCTATGAAGGCACCAGTCAGATCCAGCAATTGGTCATCGCCCGCGAAATGCGCCGCGCGCACGAATCATAGGCGGATAGGTCGGCCCTAGATCCCGACCACAACGTTGGTTGTCGGCATGGCTGTGCAAATCAGCACGTTTTCTGGACCGGGATCATCGAGGGGCTCGTCCGAATAGGTGACCTCACCATCTTCGAGCGCACATTTGCAGGTATTGCAAACACCCGACCTGCAGCTGTAGTTGGGGCCTAGTCCCTGGGCCTCGGCAAAGTCGAGCAGGTTGTCGAATTTGGGGTCCCACTGTGCGGTCACGCCGGATCGGGAGAACGTTACGGTGTGTTCGCCATCGGAACTTAGCTCGGTCTCCGCACGTGCCGACTCGTCCTTCAGAACGGCGGCTGGTCCGAAAAACTCATAGTGGATCCTAGCTTCCGCGACGCCCAGGGATTGCAGCCCGCTATAGAGCGATTGCATGAAGCCGGTCGCGCCGCACAGGTAGAAATCAAAATCATCGAACGGCAGCACCTGTCTCAACAGGTCGATATCGACATGGCCTGGCTGTCATAGTCGCGCCCTTCGATATCCTCGGGATGGGGTCGGCTGTAACGAATATGCGCGTGGACGTTGGCAAATTCATCCGCCAGCGCGCGAACGTGCGCGCCCATAGCGTGCTCGCGGCCATTGCGGGCGCCGTGGATATACCAAACCCGCCGGTTCGAACCGGCCGCGACGATCGCGTTCAACATACCAATCATCGGCGTCAGACCGACTCCGGCGCTGAGCAGCACGACCGGCCGTTCGCCATCCCCGTCGAGGTGGAATTTCCCGCGCGGCGCTTTCAGGCACAATTTGCTGCCGACATCGACATGATCGTGGAAGTAGTTGGACGATAGTCCCGGCGGCAGCCCCGGCTGATCGGCGGGCGCGGATTCGTGCTTAATGCTGACCCGGTAATAATCAGGATTGGCGGCCTCGGAGAGCGAATAGGTGCGGATCAGCGGTTCGTCCAGGCCGGGCAGGTTGAGTTCGAAGGTCAAAAATTGCCCGGCTTCAAAACCGGGTAACCCGGCGCCGTCTTCGGGCACCAGGTAGAACGAGGTGATGGTCTCACTTTCCACCACCTTGCGATCGACCATAAAACTGCGAAACCCGCGCGCGAGGCGCTCTTCGAAAGTTCCCTTCCAGCCGTGCGACAGTGCCTGAATGCTCAACGCTTTTTGTGTCGCATCCAGGTTTTCCTTGTCAAAGAACAACAGGTTTCTGACCGCCTTTACGGTCATCCGCCGCGGGTCGCTCTTGATGCGCTCGATAGCGTCGCCGGCGCCAACCTCGCCTTCTTCGATAACCCGGAAGTAGAAGCCAACCCGCCCACTGGCTAGGAACCGGGTCTCGAAGCCCTCAATCCCCATCTTGGGGCCCAGCTTGTGACAGGGGATGCGCGGTTGACTGACCTGGACGAGCGCCGCCTGTCAGCGTGTGGTCAAACCGGAAACGGACCTGCGGGCCGAGCTTGTGGTGGATACCGAGCACTTCGCACTGACGGAAAGATGGTCAGGTCGATGTCCTCTACGGAGCGGCCGAAGACAATGATGTCGTGCTCTCGACCGCTTACGAGCCGATGATGGCCGTCGCGGATGGGCGACTGACGCTTGAGCAATTCGCGGCCGATTACGTCGAACTTACTACCGAAGATCCCGCCAATGCCGAGCAGCTCATGCACCTGCTGGCCGGCGCGATGACGCTGATTGCTTACGACCGTTAATGGGTCGAAAATTCTGCGCTAACAGACCGATCGGTCACGCGGCGTAGCCGCTAGAATTGGGCCCACCAACATGGGCAATAGTCGCGGTCAGCGGTCAGCCGGGGCGACGGATACCGTCCAGCTAAGTCTGCGCGCTAGTGAATCGGTTCGCCGTCAAAGCGTTCGGTGCGTTGGATTTCCTTCACCGTACTGAAAATGAGCCACCAACGAGCGGCGCCTTCGATATCGACCTGCCGTAGGCGTTCTTTTGCCTTATCCGCAGCTCTATCCAATGACTCTTCACCGTAGCGATCGATGAGGAGGCTGGCGCTGGACCAGATATCGGTCTTTGTGGCCATATCGTTAGCTCCCGCTTTAGTCCTGCGCTCGACCACCGGTGGTGAAGAGGGGGCTGGGGTTCCCCGGCCCCCTAGTTGGGCCTTGCGGCCACTACGCCACCTACTGGAACAAGGCGAGAATGCTCTGCGGGCCGGCATTGGCAATAGCCAGCGCCTGCACACCGAGCTGCTGTTGATCTGCAAGGCCTGCAGCCGAGCGCTTTCCTCGGCGAGATCGGCGTCAACCAGATTACCCACACCCTCTTTGAGGATGTCGACGAGTTGCTGGGTAAACTCCGACTGAATTTCGATTCGCTTCGAGGAGGAACCAAGTGCGGCCAGTTTGTCGGCGATAAGATTGATAGCGGTGTTGATTGCGGTCAGCGAGGTGGAAGCGCCGAGACTGGTATTAAGAACACTCGCACTGATGCCGAGCGTTCTGATGTCCATCGATTGGGCACTTACGGTGATCGTGCTGCCGTCCACCGTGCTGAGCACGGTGAGTGTCGACGCGCCGGAGGTGATCAAATTGGTATTGTTGAACTCAGCCGAGACCACAATTGTCGTGAGCTGATCACGCAGCGAGGTAAAGTCGTTATTGAGCGCCGTTCGCGATGCCGAATCCAATCCCGACTGGTTCGCCTGGATCACCTTCGCCTTCATATCTGTGAGAAGGTCGGCAATCGCCTTGCCCGCTTGGATCGCTGTGTTGACGATAGAATCGCCGGTCGACAGCGCGGTTTTGACCGATTCGATACCCTTAATGTCGCCGCGCAAACGTGTTGCGATGGAAAAATTGGAGGCGTCGTCCTTAGGTCCATTGACCCGCAGACCGGTCGTAATTCGGAGCTGGGTATTTTCCAGCTGACTAGTTGTTTTGGTGAGCTGTTGGAGCGCAACAAACGCTCCGACATTGGTATTAATCGACAGTCCCATGTTGGTGTCTCCTTATTCTAAGTAGCACCGGAGTCGGATCCAGGCGTTTTCGCCTGGGCGCTTGTGCGCGTGTGAGAGTGATGCAAGGGCTGTGCCAAATAGGCAGAAGCTGCCCACCTAAAATTGGAGACTCGAACTCCCTGATTCTCATAGGGTTAAGTAGGTAGCGCGCTACGCGAATTTACTGGGGTGGCAACATTTGCCGACTCCTGGGAGAGAATTGCCCGGCAATTTTTACCGCCCATATGACTGGGCGGCGTCACCGGATCTGGCAATAACCGATCATCAAACTCGCGGCCCGGCGCAGATCTGCCGAGTCATTGACTTCTCCCGCATAGCTTCTATATAGCGCGTATACGTTTTGCATTTGATCTGCGTTATCTAAATAACCGCTACGTCGATTAGCTTAGTTATCCTCTGACAATGTAAGCGTTAGCC
>CAUZWH010000227.1:0-5359 GCA_963583675.1 Alphaproteobacteria bacterium | reverse complement strand
TGGTGCCGATGCCTTCGTAGATCGACAGCCCGGTTGTTTCTTGCCAGCGGCGCAGGATATCCGGCGGAAGCGCCTCGCCGGCCGATACACAGGTCCGCAGCGAGCTGACGTCCTGCTGGTTGGTTCAAGTGCGGCCAGCAACGCGGCATAAAGCGTCGGCACCCCGAAAAAATGGCTCGGTTGAAAACGCTCGATGGCGTCGAAGATGCCGCCCGGTGTCGGCCGGCCCGGCTCGAGCACACAGCTGCCGCCAACCCACAGCGGGAATGTCATCGCGTTGCCAAGGCCATAGGCAAAGAACAATTTGGAGGCGGAAAAACTGCTGTCTTCTTCGCCGAACCCCAACGTGTCGACCCCGTAGAGTTGGCTCGTTAACGCCATGCTGCGATGGGCGTGAACCGTACCCTTTGGCGTCCCCGTCGATCCCGAGGAGTAGAGCCAGAAGCAATCATCATCAGCGCCAGCCGGTGCCGGCGCCAGATCGGGCGCGGCCGCAGAAATGAGTGCGTCAAGCGACGCCGCCCCCGCCACCCCCTTTGCCTTCGGTGGCGATTATCCGTGCGGGTTTATGGCTGGCGGCGCTGAGGGCCGGTTCGACCTCAGCGGCGAACTCGGGTGAATAGACGACCGTGGCGGCAGCCGAGTCTTCGATCATGTATTGATAGTCTTTGGCGCGTAGCAGCGTGTTGAGCGGAACCGGAACGATCCCGGCCTTGATCGCGCCCCAGAATGTGTAGAAAAACGCTGGGTAGTCCTTGACGATCATCAGCACGCGTTTGGCCGGCAACACGTTCAGACCGGTTAGCGCGTTGCCGCATCGATTGACATTCTCGGCCAGAGTTCCGTAGGTCACGGAATCGCCGCCGGTGGTGCGAATGACGACCTTGCCGGCCCGGTCCTCGTCGAGATGACGGTCTATGAAAGGAACGGCCACGTTGAAGGTCGTGGAGAAACTTAAGCTGCTGACGTCGCCTGAACGATCGACAGTGACGGTATGGTCCGGCATAAGGGCGTCTCCGGCAGTGGCAATCTTGCCAACTTAGACCATCATACATTTCTTGTACGGCCAGACCGGAAACGACGGAGGGCACGTCTATGAATGCGGTGAAAACGCTTTATTTCGACGATATCGCGGTTGGCGATGTTCTCACGGCCGGGCCCTACCAGACGACACACGACGAGATGGTCGCTTTCGCGCAAAAGTGGAACCCGCGGCCCGAATATGTCCGCGGCGAAACCGCGTGCATCGAGTATGTCCGGGCGGTCAAACAGCGACTGGTGAGCGAACTCGGATTCGGCGACGCGATCATCGGCGCGATGGGCCACGACAACACCCGCTATCCAAACCCCGCGCGTGCCGGCGACGCTATCGACATGCGGTTTGAAGCGATTGAAATGCGCCCCTCACGCAGCAAACCCGACCGTGGCGTCGCCAAGTTCGATGTGACGCTCGCCAACCAAAACGGCGACGCGCTGTTCGCCTATATCGACATCATCATGATGGCGCGGCGAGATTCAGCGGCAGCTTCGGGTTAAGCGCCCGCCGCGCATGATGGGTATGTCAAACCGGCAGTTGTCAGCCCCCACTGATCGCCTCATAGTTCGGCTATGAATAGTCAAAAAACCCTACTCTCCCTCACAGTCAACGGGCGTGAGCGCGATGACGTTGTTGCCGATAACCTATTGCTGGTTGATTACCTGCGCGAGGTGGTTGGGTTGACGGGCACCAAGATTGGCTGCGACGGCGGTGAATGCGGGGCTTGCACGGTTCTGGTCGACGGCCGCGGCCGCCATTCGTGCCTAACCATGGCGGCTGCGATGCAAGGCCGGACGGTGGAGACGGTGGAGGCGCTGGCCGAAAGTGGATGTTTGTCGCCGATCCAGCGTGGCTTCAACGAGAAGCTCGGCGCCCAATGCGGCTTCTGTACACCGGGCATGATCATGGCCGCGGAAGGATTGCTCCGGGCCAACCCCGATCCCGATATCGACGAAATCCGCGCCGGCATGGCGTCGAACATTTGCCGTTGCACCGGTTATATCAAGATCATCGAGGCCGTTCAGATGGCGGCCGAGGAGTTGGCGTCATGAGCATTGCCGGCGAACCCACCGCCGCCCGGAGCGAAGGACCGGTCACCTCGATCGGTGTCCGGGCACCGTTGATCGATGGACCGGAAAAAGTGGTTGGCAAAGCCCTCTATGCGGCGGATTTTATCGAACAGAGTGCGCTGGTTGGCCGCATCCTCCGCGCCCCGGTCGCCCACGCAAATATCATGCGCCTCGATACGTCGAAGGCCGAACAATTACCGGGCGTGGTCGCAATCGTCACCGGTGACGATGTCGAGAAACCCTACGGCGTGCTGCCGATCGCGATGAACGAATACGCGCCGGCCAAGGGGCGCGTGCGTTATCGCGGCGAACCCGTCGCCGCGGTGGCCGCGGTCGATGTCGCCACCGCGCAACGGGCGCTCGATCTTATCGAAATCGAGTATGACGAGCTGCCCGCCTATTTCACGGCTGCGGCTGCTCGGGCCGATGGCGCGATGTCGTTGCACGAAGAACGGCCCGGAAATATCGAGCGCGACGTCCACTTTGAACTTGGCGAAGTCGAGGCTGGGTTCGCTGCCGCCGACCTGGTCCGCGAGCAGAGCTTTCACAACGGCGAAATATTTCAGGTGCAGAGCGAGCCGCATGCTACCTACGCGGAATACGACGCGGAGCGCGATCGGCTGACCGTTCGGCCGAGCACCCAGGTGCCCTACTACGTGCATCTCATGCTGGCCCGCACGATGAACATGCCAAAGGCCAACATTCGGGTCATCAAGCCGCACATTGGCGGTGGCTTCGGTTGCCGCACCGAGACCCTGCACATCGAGCTGATCTGCGGGTTACTGGCGCGCAAGGCCGAGGGCGCTGTGCGCCTGGTGGCGAGCCGAGAGGAAACCTTCATAACCCATCGCGGCCGGCCCGAAACCGATACCCGCCTAAAGATCGGCTTGACTCGGGAAGGGCGCATTACTGCCATCGAATGCGAGACCGTTCAGCGCGGCGGCGCGTATAGCGGCTATGGCATTGTCACGATCCTTTATGCGGGATCTATGATTTACGGCATCTATGATGTCGAAACCGTCAAATATACGGGCTACCGGGTGCTCACCAACACACCGCCCTGCGGCGCCATGCGGGGCCACGGCACCGTCAACACACGTTTCGCGTTTGAAGCCCTGCTCGACAGCATGGCCACCGAACTCGGCCTCGATCCGTTTGCGGTGCGCCGCCAGAACCTCCTGCAAGCACCGACGATGACGGCCAACGACCTCTTGGTGAACAGCTACGGGCTGCCCGAGTGCATCGATTGGGCGGAGAAGGCCAGCGGCTGGAAAGAACGCAAGGGCAACCTTGAACCCGGACGCGGCCTGGGGATGGCGTGTTCGCACTACATCAGCGGTGCGTCGAAACCGAAGCATTGGACGGGCGAGCCCCACGCAACGGTCAATCTCAAGCTGGATTTCGACGGCGGCGTAACCCTGCTCACCGGTGCCGCCGAGATCGGACAGGGCTCATCGACCGTGCTGGTGCAGTGTGTCGCCGAAGTGCTGGGCGTCGATATGTCGCGAATTCGGATCATCGCCAGCGACAGCGCCATAACCCCCAAGGACAATGGCTCCTACTCCAGCCGCGTCACCTATATGGTCGGCAATGCCGCAATCGACGCGGCGGAGAAATTGCGTGGGCTGTTAATCGATGCCGCGGCGCGCAAGCTCGAGGTGCGGCCCGATGCGGTTGATTGTCTGGGTGAGATTTACCGCGCGGGCAGTCAGGACGCCGGCCTGACCTTCGATGAAGTAGCACTCGAAGCACTGTGCGACGTTGGGACCGTAACGGTAAGCGGAAATTTCTCGACGCTGCCTGAATCCCACGGCGGCCGTAAGTATCGCGGCGCGGCGATCGGCGGGACCATGGCGTTTAGCTATGCCGCCCAGGTTGTCGAGGTCAGCGTCGATGAGGACACTGGCGAGATCCATGTCGAGAAGGTCTGGGTCGCCCACGACTGCGGCCGGGCCCTGAACCCGCTATCTGTGGAAGGCCAGGTCCAAGGCTCGGTGTGGATGGGTATGGGCCAGGCGATGACGGAGGAGACATCCTTCCACAAAGGGCTGCTGGTAAGCGGCAACATGCTCGACTATCGGGTGCCGACGATCGTTGAATCGCCGCCGATCGAAGTTGGCATCATCGAATGCGCCGATCCGCATGGCCCATTTGGGGCGAAAGAAGCAGGCGAAGGATCGCTATCTAGCTTCCTGCCTGCTTTGGTGAACGCGGTTGCCGATGCGATCGGGGTACGCGCGACGGAATTGCCGCTAACGCCCGAACGTGTTCTTGAACTCATCGAAAAGAAAAAGAAGGCCGCGCGCATGGCGCAGGCGGCCGAGTAGACCGAATGGAATTTCTCCCAGCACTTCGTATTCACCGGCCGACCAGCGCCGCCGAAGCGATTGCGTTGTTTGACAGTGAGCCCAATCCCCGGTTTCTCGCTGGTGGCACCGACATGGTTGTTAACATCCGCCACGGTATCGAACAGCCGGAATCATTGATCGATGTCACGGCGATCGCCGGGTTCTCTGAGATCAAACAGCATGCGGCGGGTGTAACGATCGGTGCCAGCGTCACGCTGGCGACGATAGCAACCGACGATAAACTGCGCAAAGCGTACGCGGCCGTAGCCGAGGCGGCGGGATCGGTCGCCGGCCCCACTCACCGCGACTATGGGACGCTCGGCGGCAATCTGTGCCTGGATACGCGGTGCATCTTCTACAATCAAAGTGAATGGTGGCGCAGCAGCAACGATTTTTGCCTCAAGCACCGCGGCGATGTGTGCCATGTCGCACCGAACGGGAGCTTCTGTTTTGCTGCGTTCAGCGGTGACGTGGCTCCGGCGCTCATGGTTCACGACGCCGAGGTCGAGATCCTCGGATCCCAGGGAACCCGCCGCATTCCGATCGCCGATCTCTACAACAATGACGGAATGGCCCACCTGACGCTGACGCCAGGCGACCTCGTCGTTGCCGTGCACCTGCCGATAGCGACCGCAGGCCTCCCGTCGGGCTATGAGAAGTCTCGGGTGCGGGGATCAATTGATTTTCCCCTTGCCGGCGTGGCGTTGGCGCTACGTAGCAAGGGCGGAAAAGCCACCGAATTGTACATCGCGGTGACTGCGGTCGACCCCTACCCGCACCGCGTCGACGCCGCCGCAGCGCTGATCGGCCAAGTTATCGACGACGACTGGTTGACGACGTTGCGAGAAGCCGTGCGCACACACGCAAAGCCGATGCGAACAACAACGACAAAACCGTGGTACCGG
>CAUZWH010000226.1:0-5362 GCA_963583675.1 Alphaproteobacteria bacterium | reverse complement strand
ACATAGTCGTACCGGGTTTCGAGACGCGTGATCACGCCACTTTTCATTTCGTCAGGTAAGGCGGGATTGAACAGCGGTGAGAAGCCTTTGTGCAGCTCGCTCGAGATGAAGGTGAGCCACTCCTGGGCTTTGTAGCGATCGGTCGTGCCAGCTTCGGGCATGAGCTTTGCCGCCGGTGCCTGATCGGCGAGGTACTGGACGATGGCGGCGCCCTCTGTGAGCACCTCACCGTCGTCGAGTTGGAGTGCAGGCACGTATCCCAACGGACTGATTTTGGTGAAGTCAGAGCCGTCGCTGGTTTTCTTTTCGCCCAGGTCGACCTTGTCGAGATCGAACGTCATTCCGGCCTCGCGAAGCACAACGTGCGGCGATAGCGAACAAGCACCGGGTGCGTAGTAAAGCTTCATGGATATACTCCAAAAATACGGGATTGGTGCAACGGCGATTTTGTCTTTGTTGCTCCACCGTCGCTGCGCCAAACCCATAGGTGGTTTGGCGCCTCGCACAAATCAAGCCTGTGTGTTGTAGTACGCCCTGATGAACCCCTCCACCACTCGCTTATCTCGACCGGGCCGCTCCCCCGCGTCGCGCGCCGGCGAAGCTCTTGGTGTTGGTCTTCATCTCGAAGCCTTTGTTCGAATTTGCCGCGGGATCGAACTGTCCGGGGTGGGGTTCCTGGCCTGACGGGTTGGCCTTGGCCTCTGGTTTCCTAGCTTTTTCCGCCGCTTTCGCCTTAGCGCGCTGGCGGGCTTTTGCTTTCGTCATGCGTTCTTAGCCTTTCGTCGTAGCGCCTTTTTGTCGATCTTACCGACCGTGGTTTTTGGCAATGCGTCGACAAATATGATCGCGCTGGGAATTTTATACTTTGCGAGATTCTTGCGGCAATGGGTCAGGATATCATCGGCGTCGGTCTTGGTGCCTGCTTTGAGTACCACATAGGCGTTAACGACTTCGCCGCGATAGTCATCGGCCACGCCGACCGCGGCCGCTTCCAGCACCGCAGGATGCGCGTAAAGCACTTCGCGCGGGTAAACATTGTAGCCGCCGACGATGACCATGTCTTTCTTGCGGTCTCGGATGAAGAGGTAGCCGTCGTCGTCGCGCTCGCCGATATCGCCGGTGTAGAGCCAACCATCGCGCAGCGTCGCGGCGTTTTCCTCCGCGCGGTTGTGGTAGCCCGACATGATTGCGGGCCGCGCACGCGGATCTCACCTTGCTCGCCCGTGCCGAGGCGGTGCGTGCCACTATCGACATCGACGATCTCGGTGTCGGGCAGCGCCACGCCCACCGAACCTGGTTTGGCGGCGCCGTTGAAGGGGTTGAACGACACCACCGGCCCCGCCTCGGTTTGTCCGTAGCCTTCGAGGATCGGACACCCGGTTGCCGCCTCCCACCGCATCAGGGTTTGTGCGGCCAGCGGCGCTGATCCCGAAACGCAGTATTGCAGGCTCGACATATCGGCGGTCGCAAACCCGTCAAAGTTCATCAGGCCGATGAACACCGTCGGACCCGCGGGCAGCCGCGTCACGGCGTGCCGCTCAATGGCAGCGATCACCTCGGCCGGGTGATAACGCGGCAATATGATCTACGTGCTGCGGGCGTAAGCGGCCGGGTGTAGGCAGGTGCCCACGGCGAAGCAGTGAAACGACGGCATCACGCACAGGATCCGTTCCTTGCCGGGCCGTGTCGGCAGCAGCGTCTCGCACTGGCTGATGTTGGTCGCCATCTGACGGTGGGTGCTGTTGGCGCCCTTCGGATGCCCGGTGGTGCCGCCGGTATATTGCAGCGATGCCAGATCGTCCGGTGCCGGTAATGGTTGCGGTAGCCCGGCGTTTGCATCATCGCGCCAGGCATCAAAGCGGCGGCCGTCGGTCCCACCGGCGACGATCGTCTCCGCCAGTTCCAGCCCACCGCCGAGATGGGAGATCATCTCTGCCAGCGCCGGTTCGATGATAGCGATGTGCGGTGACGCATCGTGCAAGATGTGCCCGAACTCGCGTTCCGTATAAAGCGGGTTGATCGGCACGGCCTGCGCGCCGGCGGCGTGAACGGCATAGGTCGCCACTGCCATTTCCAGGGAGTTGCCGAGTACCAGCGCCACCCGCCGCCGCCCACCGCCGCTAATTCGTGGGCTAATCCGCCGACGCAGCGCAGAAATTCGTTATAGGTGAGTTTGCGCTCGCCATCGATCACCGCAAGGTGCTGCGGGGACTCGGCGGCCGCGGCGGCCAGCATATGGACGACGGTGTTGTGGACCCTGGGAAGCGATTGGGACATCTGCAGCGGACAATGGGTATCGGTTCACGCATATCATCATAGCGCGGCGCGTCCACGATTTGTGTTTTGCGCTTGGACGCGCGCATGGCTAGAGCGCGCGCGTCATCAGCAGACTGGGGAAAATCAAGCCTGGGCACGTCGATCCGACGAACCAATTCGAAGCCCAGCGCGCCGTCGAAGCCTTCGGCATTGAGGCTGGCATTGCATTCAAAATGCTGTATTCCAGCCGCCCGAGCCACCTGTTCGCACTGGCTGTAGAGCGCTCGCCCGACGCGGTGCCCGGTCCAGTCCGGGTGCACGGCAAAATGCCTGATGTGACCGAGCCCGGCGGCAACGCCCCCCACGTGGGGTCGCTCGCGGGTCCATCCGCCACAGCCGAGTATGGATCCGTCTTCGCTCTCGGCGACGTAATAGGTCCCCGACGTTAGTAACGCGGGATTCGCCTGGGTCATCAGTCCAAGCGTGGCGGCGAGAAGCGCCGAGTCGTAGCTCGGCGCCATCAACTCGGGGTATGACGCCGCGAGCACCGCACTCACCGCTGACTCATCGTCGGCGCTTGTTGGCCTTACGTCGAATGAACTTGTCACTACGATTCCCATCCGTATGTTTTGTTTTTTAGCGGTCTCGACACTTGATCGCGCACCCAGGCACGCTATGAATCAAGGTGCAGGTTTCCCAGGCAAGGCAAATCGAGGCCACCCATGATCTCCTTCCCCACCCGCCGTATCGGCCACGCCAATCTATTCATCACCGAGCTCGCCCGCTCGATGGATTTCTACATGAACATTTGCGGCTTCGAGCAGACCGCGCGCGAGAGCCATGCTGGCGCCGGCTTCCTTTCAAATGGCAACACCAATCACGATATCGGCGCTGTGGTGCTGCGTAACGACAAGATCAGCCGCCACGTGTTAAAGGAGCGGCCCGGTCGCGGCGAAGCGGCGGGGCTCAATCATTTCGGTTGGGAGCTTGCCTGCGAAGCCGACCTGGTCGGTGGCTACAAACGCGCCCACGAAGCCGGCCAAGTCTTGCAACACATCGACATGGGCACCGGGCGTTCGGCGTTTATCTTCGACGACGATGGGGTGCAGCACCAGTTTTACGCCAGCCAGACTCGCGATTGGCGCCAGGTCTATACCGGCGGGGAGGTCGAGCTGCACGCCAATCCGCCGTGGGATCCTTTTGCGCAACCGCCGAGCACCGACGAAACCTTCGATCTATCGACCGAAATCCGCCGCGTCGAAGCGCCGCCGCTCCACCCCCAGCGGATCACCCATGCGGTTATGGTGGCACCCAACCTCGATGCCTCGACGCGTTTTTACACTGACGTTGCCGGACTCACCGTGGCCCGCCAAATCGGTGACGGCGCCGGCGTTTACCTCGCCGGTTCTGCGGCCCGCCACGACATCGTGTTACTGGCGCCGCGCGATGGCCTGGAACCAGGCCTGCATCACTGCGCGTTCGAGGTGTGGCCCGATGACGATCTCGATCAGGCCGTTCGCGACCTCGAAGCGCTCGGTGTACCCGTCGAACTCACGCTCGATCTGCCCTACAAAAAGAGCGTGTTCATTACCGATCCTGACGGCATCCGCTTCGAGTTCTACCAACATCGCGGTGACGCGCAGCCGAGTGGCGTCAGCGGATTGGAACTCGCCGACGCCGCTTAGAACTCGGAGTCATGGCTGTTGAATAGAGACGAACCCCCTCACCCCCGCCCTCTCCCCAAGGGGCGAGGGAGCTTGATTGTACGCACCGCAAAAAGCCCTCGCCCCACCGGGGAGCGGGTTGGGTGAGGGGGTCACTGAATTTGTGACGGTCCTTTTGGTGCACTAATCCGGGGCCTTGGCCTACCCGTCGGCCTACCCCGTTCCAGTTGCCTACCGGCTTGCCTCACACGTTGAAGTCGCGCGCGAAGGTCGTGCTCAGCTGCTCATGCGCCTGGTTGCGGATCGGCGTGCCGTGGGCGGGCAGCAGATGGCGGAAGGAAAGCTGCTTGAGCCGCGCGAAGTCGCTGGCTTCGGGCTCGCTGCCCCTGAGCCATCCCGGTCCGATATTGGCCGGCCGGATGAACCCCAGTTCGCGCATCTTAATGGCGGTGTCTTCGTCGAAATATTCATCGGGCTCGGCCACGTTTTGCAGGCTGTCGCACGAGACAAGGATGCCGCCATCCTGGTCCAGGCACAGCAGTCCCTCGGGCTGGTTGGAGGTCTCGAATATAAAAACCGACGCGCCCGCGAAGGGCATGGGTCCGTCGGGTTGTAGTTCTGCATCGGTGGTTTGACCGCCAAAGTGCTCGGCGCCGGGCAACGCCCATTGTTTAGCGTCGTAACGCTCGAGGTAGAACGTATCGTCGATGCCGTGAAAGGCGCCCAGCTTAACCACATTTTCTACGTGGCCGAGGTCATCAAGGTGGGCAAGGCCGTCCTCGTCCAAGCGAACCGTGTTGATCAAGGTCAGCGCACCCTTGTGGCGAACGATGGTCATGTTGCGGCTGAATTGAAAGTTTGTGCCGCCGAAGTTGGGCCGCGTGGTGCCGGTCACGAAGAACACTTCAGGGAAAACCTCCTCAATGTCGCCATGCGGCATGAGGGGTGTGTGTTCGGCCATTGTCATCCTCCCAGCTTTTGCGCGCGTCGATCCTAAATCCAGCGTCGCACCTTGGCTTTGTACCGAGCGTAGGGCTCGCCGAATTTGGCCGCGAGATAGCGTTCCTCGCGGGCGATCACGCCGTAATGCAACACGGCCAGAGCCGGCGCCAGTCGCGAAACCCCAGCGCCAGCGGCCAGAGCCAACCAAACCCAAAACCGATCGCCAGAAACCCGAGATAAATCAGCGGCGGCGGCACAATTACACCGGGCCGGTCTTTCGCATCGCCGGTCGTGGGCTCGGTTGAGGTCTCGTTCATATCGGCTCCTTGCGGTCGTTTGTCGACATCGCTCGATTCAATATGTGCGTCGCGTCGATGCCGATTGCAAGACTTGCTGACGGACCCCGGGCACCTATTCGGGTTTGTACGCGACTGCCTTTATTTCCACGAGAATGTGCGGGTGCGGCAGTTGGTGCACCGCAACCGTCGTCCGTGCTGGCC
>CAUZWH010000225.1:0-5398 GCA_963583675.1 Alphaproteobacteria bacterium | reverse complement strand
AAGTCAAGATTCATGGGGGATTCCGCGGGGAGTTGGGAGGTAGGGATAGACCCCGGCCGTGTGAGGCGGTGAGTAGGTGATTTATCAGTGAATTTGCGATGGTTAATTAGCTCTAATAGACAGGGGTCTACACTACACTAGTTAGTGTTTCCCCTCGGAAATGCCTCGTAACATAATGAAATTTTTAAGGAAATTGGGAATATAGGTCTTGTAAATTCCCGTATTGCGCGTATAGTAATGATGTACCTACGGTGCTTTTCGTGGGTACTGCGATCCCTCGTGGGTATTTTCTCCCTGAACTTGGGCCATCCCTTGCGGATGGCCCTTTTTCTTTGCTCGTTTTTTATCCGGTTCTCAGCTCAACCAGCGCTTACCGTGCGTAGGAGGCAAAGCTTTTTGCAAGTCACGCGTAATACGTGGCTTGGAGAGGCGAGGTCCCGGGAACCGCCTCAGAATGCCCTCAGGCGCTACTCGGCGGCTTTTTTTGCCGGGTACAGTAATGCCGGGTCGACGTCTGCCAGGGCCCGCATCAAGATCGTCATATCGTCGCGTACACCGGGCATTAACGGGGTCCGATCGATACGGTTCTCGTCCATATAGAGCGCCCTATTGAGTTCAATCTGCAGGGCATGGACTGCCTCGGAAGGCCGCCCATAGTGTTGGGTGGTGAAACCGCCGGCATATGGGTTGTTGCGAAAGACACGGTAGCCGAGCTCGCGGAGCGTGCGTTCGGCCGTCGCGACAAGAATCGGCGAGCAACTTCGGCCGAAGCGGTCACCAAGAATGACGTCGGCGCGTTGGCGCCCAGAATCTTGATCGAGTGGACCGCCGATCGACGGCATCGAATGGCAATCGATGAGAATGGCGCAGCCAAAGCGCGCGCGAATGTCGTCGATAAGCGTCCGCAGGCGCCGATGATAGGGCACGTAGACCAGTTCAATACGCCGCTCGGCGTCGCGATAGCGAAGCTTGCCACGGTATATCTCGGCGCCGTTGCTAACGATACGGGCGATCGTTCCAAGACCGCCATTGACCCGATGCGAGGTCGTATTGGCGTGATCGGGAACGGCGTCTTCAAACATCTCGGGGTCGAGTTCGAGCGGCTCGCGATTGAGGTCGAGGAACGATCGCGGGATCATGGCGCGAAGCATCGGTGCACCAACATCGGGTGCCGCTGCGAACAGTTCATCGACGAAGGCGTCTTCCGAACGACGCAGTGTTCGGACGTCGAGCTTCGATTGGGCTAGGAATTCGCGTAAATATGCCGTGCCACTGTGGGGCGAGCTATAGACGAACGGAACCGTCTGTGCTTCGGGCGCAATCACTTCGAATGTATCGATTGCCTCAAGCGCAACGTCGCTGACGATTTGCATGGGGGCGGTTACGGTCGTTGTTCTGTACTTACTCGGTCGGCTCGCTTACGCGTACGCATAGCGTACGCACAGCACCATCAATCATATCATGGGGTCGCCGAAGTGCGAGCGAATCTCAATTACCTTGATCGGTCCTAGATCAGAACCAATGCGGCGTAGATCGTTTGAAATCAGCATAAGGCTGTCCGAACTTGCGCTCAGTCATCTCTGCTCGCTCTTGATTCGGGCGCTGACAGCACGTAAGAATTCCGCTCCGCTAGTGGGGCGCGTAGCTCAGCGGGAGAGCACTGTGTTGACATCGCAGGGGTCGCTGGTTCAATCCCAGCCGCGCCCACCACTCTTTGATTTCTAGAACCGCCATCGGCAGGATCAATTATCCGACCGTTCGAACGCAATGGGCGCTACGGCCACCGCCCCTGCGTTCGATCATGCCGAACGCGAGAAGTCTGAAAATCCGGTTTATGGGTAGCAAGCGAACAGTTTGATATCCGGCCGTATTCACGTTGGCTGTTGTTGCCGTTATCTTGATAGGTATTTTGATCTGAGGCTTTGTCGGCCAGCGGATGTGGAAAGAAGTATTTCGCTTTGTGAGGTCCGCAACATTCTCGCTCTCGCGATGTGCCTAAGGTGCCGTCATGAGCGAAACACCAGACACCCCGTGTACTCCGGTCTTAGATTCTAAGGAACTACACATGGCGGACTACAGCGATTGCATTCGCAACATGCGCGAGACGGCCTCGGTTTTGGACGAGGTGGCGCAGAAGCGGCAGGATAAGCGCGCCGAACTGCGCGAGATAGTTG
This sequence comes from Alphaproteobacteria bacterium, assembly GCA_963583675.1. GTDB lineage: Bacteria > Pseudomonadota > Alphaproteobacteria > SHVV01 > SHVV01 > CAUZWH01. The sequence goes on along the minus strand of CAUZWH010000225.1, from coordinate 3,224 downwards.
ATTTTTCGAAGCCACGGCTGCCCGGCTCGGCAACGGCCACGACTAGCGCGCCCAAATCGCAACTCACGAGAAGCGATAACGAATGTCGATTCCGTTCAGAAGCCCGTCGCCGCGCCACCGCTTCATTATCGCCAAGGAAGAAGTCCGCGATAACCCGCCACTTCACGGCCAGACAGGTTCCGGTTTCCACGCCGGGCCGGCTTCTGCTCGCCAGTTGGAACGTCGCCAACCTTGGCGTTCAGGGGCGGTCTGACGGTGCGCTCGATGTGGTCGCACACATTATGAAACGGTTTGACCTGCTGGCGGTGCAAGAGATCAACGAGGAGTTCCGGGTCTTTGAGAAGGTCGTCAGGAAGATGGGGTCGAAGTTCGAGTTCATCCTGACCGATACTGCCGGCAACGATGAGCGCCTGGCGTACGTCTAAGACAAACCAAAGTTCAACCCCGCAATCTCTTTGGCGAACTCGCGCTGAGGCCGCGGGAGTACCCCAAGCAGACCGTTCATGTTCGCTACCGCGACGGTGGTCAGGACAAGGTCGATGTTTCCCGGGATCTGAGGTTTGTTCCGTTTGACCGAAATCCGTTTATTGGCAGCTTCGCTGCGGGGGCGTTCGATTTTACGCTCGTCAACACGCATCTCTATTTCGGGAAATTCCAAAACTCGAAGAAACGCAGCGATCGGGCTCGCTATGCACGGCGGGTATTGGAGATATTCGCGTTGTCGAAATGGGCGGGGCGCCGCGCCGATCTCAAGGCCACCTACGATCGCGACATTATACTGCTTGGGGATATGAATGTTCCGGCAATGGCGCCAGACGAAAGCACCTACAAGGCGCTGATCGCATTCGGATTCCAGCCGTGGGACTATGCGACGAAGACCGGTGGATCGAATCTCGGCAACGATAAAACCTACGACCAAATGGCATTTGCACCGGGTGGTATGGCGCGACGTATCAAAAACCACGGCATTTTCGACTTCGACAATGCCGTATTCCGCTCGCTGTGAACCAAGTTAGCGGGCCAGCACCCACGATCGCGCGCAATCAGCAAGTTCAACGCCCACGTCAAGTTTCCTCTCTCCGATCATCGGCCGCTCTGGGTCGATCTCGATACCACCTGACTCAGCGTTTCCCCGCTTGGCTCTGCGTGGTTTTTCTGGCAGAAGTCCGCAGCCGCGGGGGCGTAGACCATGACCGATACCACCGAGCGCGACGACGCGCCCGAGATTACCACCAACTATATTCGTGAGATCGTTGCCGACGACGTCGCGTCCGGGCGCACGCAAAGCGTTGTCACGCGTTTTCCGCCTGAGCCAAATGGTCACCTCCACCTTGGCCACGCCAAATCTATCTGCCTGAACTTTGGGCTCGCCGAGGTGTTTGGCGGCCAATGCCATTTGCGCTTTGACGATACCAACCCGACCAAGGAAGAGCAGGCGTTCATCGACGCGATCGAGGCCGACGTGCGCTGGCTCGGCTTCGATTGGGGTGCGCACGTCTATCACGCGTCGGATTATTTCGAGCAGCTCTACGATTGGGCCGTGCACCTCATCAAGGTGGGCAAGGCCTATGTCGACGATCTCTCGGCCGATGAAATGCGCGAATGGCGCGGCACCCTGACGGAGCCCGGGCGCAACAGTCCCCACCGGGATCGTCCGGTTGATGAAAACGTTGATCTCTTCGCGCGCATGCGGGCCGGCGTGTTCGCCGATGGTGCGCACGTGCTGCGGGCCAAAATTGACATGGCGTCGGGTAATATCAACCTGCGCGACCCGGTCATGTTCCGCATTCTGCATGCCACCCATCCGCGTACCGGCGATACCTGGTGCATTTATCCCACCTACGATTTTACCCACGGCCAATCCGACGCAATCGAAGGGGTGACCCATTCGGTTTGTACGTTGGAATTCGAAGACCATCGGCCGCTCTACGACTGGTATATCGATAATCTGCCGGTGCCGGCGCGCCCGCGGCAGTACGAGTTTTCGCGCCTCAACGTGGACTACACCGTTCTCTCCAAGCGCCTGCTGACGCGGTTGGTGGCCGAGGGTCATGTCGCGGGCTGGGATGATCCGCGCATGCCGACGTTGTGCGGGCTGCGCCGCCGTGGTGTGCCGGCGGCCGCAATCCGCGACTTCGTTGGTCTATCGGCAGTCTCAAAAGTCGGTGACAGCATGATGGAGATCGCCCAACTCGAGCACCGTATTCGCGACGTGTTGAATAAGACGGCGCCGCGCTACATGGCGGTGCTGCGCCCACTCAAGGTGGTTATAGAGAACTACCCGGAAGACCTGGAGGAACACCTCGACGCGATCAATAATCCAGAGGATCCGGCAGCGGGAACGCGCCAAGTGCCGTTTGCGCGCGAATTCTACGTCGAACGCGGCGACTTCATGGAAGATCCACCGCGAAAGTTCCATCGCCTCGGCCCGGGCCGTGAAGTTCGGTTGCGCTATGCCTATTTCGTCACCTGCACCGATGTGATCAAGGATGAAAGCGGCAACGTGATTGAGTTGCGCTGCACCTATGATCCGGCAACCAAGGGCGGCAACGCGCCGGACGGGCGTAAGGTGAGAGGCACGATCCACTGGGTTTCCGCACGCCATGCGGTCGCCGCCACCGTGCACCTTTACGAACGTCTGTTCATGAGCGTGCGACCCGGGGCAAAGGGCGACATGGTGGATGACCTCAACCCGGCGTCGATCGAAACGCTAACCGACTGCTGGATGGAGCCGGCCTTGGCCGCGCGTAGCGAAGATACGACGGTTCAGTTCGAGCGCCTCGGCTACTTCTGTAACGATCGCAGCGCGACACCAGAGCGCTTGGTGTTTAACCGCACCGCTACCTTGCGCGATAGCTGGGCCAAGTCTCAGAACAAATCTTGAAATTACGCCGCGCCGCCGGTGATAACCAACTTGACCGGCCCGTCCGCTCGGGCCATGTCTTGGGCATAATTTACTGGCAAACTGCGCCTTAAAGCGAAAGTTATTTGATGCGATGGAATCTTGAGCAAGGATTCTTGGAGCGTTTCAAGATGGTGGAGTGGCTAAAGCCGACGATGAAACGCCTCGGAAGGTATGTCGTTCTGAGCACGCTGGTGGGTGTTGTGCTGCTCGTGACTGCCGTCGAGCCGCGCGCGCTGGAGTCCGATTGGAACGACGTCAATTGGCGCGCGATCTCCCACGACATGCGGGTTTATTTGTGCACCCGCGAAGCGCCGCCGGT
>CAUZWH010000224.1:0-5455 GCA_963583675.1 Alphaproteobacteria bacterium | reverse complement strand
AATAATCCACCTCACGCGCATCATCGGACGATAGTTCCAATAACGGCCAACTTGAGATGGCGTTTTGGAACTCGATTAGAGACAGCGATAACGCGGCAGATTTTAAAGCCTATCTCGGCAAATTCCCGCGCGGCACGTTTGCGGTGCTGGCGCGAAACCGCATCAAAGCGATGCAGAAGACCCGGAGTGCGATTGTCGCGAGCGTGACCAATCCGCGCGCGCGCTTCAACGGAACATGGAAATGGCGACTTAACCTAGACGGCGAATGCGATGGCGCGCAAACGCGACCGATGACGGTCAAGGATGGCAAGATAAAGGCTCAGATCAGCCATCCTTACGTCGGCGTATTCTCATTCAGCGGTTTTATTCTCGACGACGGCAAAGCGTCGGTGCGCATGAGCGGTGCCGCGAATGGTAAGGGACGCGGCAAATTCACCGAGACCGAGGCCAGAGGTTCGATAGACCTGGCGCATCCGGATGGTTCCTGCTCCGGGACTTGGGTGGCCAACTGCACGGCGGCAAATTAGTACGCTCAAGATGGAGAAGGCAATATGATGCGGTTTGTTTTAGTAGTCGCATTGGTGGCAAGCGCTGGTCTGATGACCTTGCGTGCTGCCCAGGCCGAAGACTTCACTTTCGACTTCTCGTGGGGAAATATTCCCCGCTGCACCACGGGAAATCCCAACCGCGTCGGCAATCCGATCTTTTCCCTAAACAGTGTTCCTGTGGGCACCACGCGGATCGATTTTTCGCTAACCGACCTCGATGCGCCCAACTACAACCACGGTGGCGGACGCGTGGCCTATTCCGGTCAACAAACCATTGAGCCGGGTGCGTTCAAGTATGAAAGCCCGTGCCCGCCGAGTGGTCAGCACCGCTATCGCTGGACAGCGGGCGCCAAAGCCGAGTCGATGAAGAAGTACCCCTAATCCGGGTTAACGTGGAAGACCGCCAGCAACGGCTACGAGTGAACGGGTGAGGCATGGTTTCGATTCCCAAACCCGACCCCAGCGTCGGCGAAACCTTTGCGGCGTTTCCGCCGAGTGTGCGTAAGAAGATTTTGGCGTTACGGCGCCTCATCTTCGAGACGGCCGACGCGACCGAGGGCGTCGGTCCGATCACCGAAACGCTCAAATGGGGCCAGCCGTCCCACCTAATCGAAGCAAGCCGTAGCGGCACCACAATCAGACTCGGCTGGAAGGCCAGCGCACCGACGCAATACGCGATGTACGTTCACTGCCAAACCCATCGGTGGACAGTTTTCGCACCCTGTTTCCGCGCGACCTCACGTTCGAGGACAACCGCGCGATTGTTTTCCAACTGGATGACACCTTGGCAAAAGAGCCGTTGTCGCGCTGTATTGCGATGGCGCTGACCTATCATCGGCAGAAAGCTAAGTCGTCTAGCAAGCGCCGCCGAGCTTAGTGCCGCCCGAGGCGCTTACGATCTCGAGAAGCGGCTTTCGACAGAGACCTGGGGGATAAGCAATGCGAGCCAAGTTCATTGATGTCGACGGCATCAACACGCGCCTTCTCTACGAAGGCGAAGGCAACAAAACCGCGTTGCTGCTGATCCATGGCGGCGGGGTTGCCGCCGATACCTGGTTGCGCAATATCGATGAGCTCGGCAAAGAGTTCGCGGTTTATGCGCCCGACAATATCGGTCATGGCTTTACCGATGCGATCAATCTCGGCGCCGACCTACCCCAGCCGCACACCACACACCATCTGATCCGATTTATGGAGACAATCGGTGTCGATAAATACAGCGTCGGTGGCAGTTCCTACGGTGCGCTTATTGCCGGCCTGGTTTATTTCGATGCTCCGGATCGCATCGACAAGCTCATTTTCGTCGGTAGCAGCTCCGTGTTCGATACGGATGAGAATTATCGCAAGGCGTTGCAGGGCGCCTACGACAACGCGGCCAAGACCATCGGCAATCCCGATCTCGCCGATTGTCGACGACGCCTGAACAATGCAGTCCACGACCCCGCCAGCGTGCCCGATGAAGTGCTGATCATGCAACTCACCCAATACGCGCAACCCGATCGGGTCGAATTTTACGTCGCCGCCAACCGCAATCGCGTCGACGCAAAAGGGCCGATCGGCTCCCGCATCGTCGATAAGATCGAGGAGATCAAGGTGCCAACGTTGGTCATAACCGGCAAACAGGACAAGCGCACGAACTGGGAAAACACCGAGTTGACGGCAAAGCGCATCCCCGACGCGCGCTGCGTCACGATCGACCAGTGCGGCCACCTGCCCTATATCGAGCATCCCCAGGCCTTCAACGATCTGGTGGCCGACTTCCTGCGAAGCTGATCCGCGCATGGCCCGCGGTACCGCAACGATCGGCATTCTCGAAGCGGGCGCCAATCGCCCCGAACTGGCGCAACGCCACGGCAGCTATGTCGACTTTTTCGAAACCTATTTCGGCAGGCACGATCCCAGTGTCACGTTCAAGGCTTATCGGGTATTCGAAGGCGAGATGCCCCCGTCGATCGATGATAGTGACGCCTATGTCATCACCGGCAGCCGCTATAGCACCTATGACGATTACGCGTGGATCGCCGATCTGAAGAGCTTCGTACAACGCGCATCAGAAGGGCGGCCGGTTCTCGGGATCTGTTTCGGCCACCAGTTGATTGCTGAGGCGTTCGGCGGTGAGGTCGTGAAATCACCCAAGGGCTGGGGCGTCGGTGTCCACAATTACGACGTGTATCAATCCCCCGCGTGGATGCGTCCCGGGCGCGATGAGTTTTCTCTCCTTGTCTCGCATCAGGATCAAGTCGTGACGCCGCCGCCCGACGCGACGGTTTTGGCGGGGAGCGAGTTTTGCCCGATTGGCATGCTGGCAATCGGCGAGAGCGTTGCCACACTGCAAAGTCACCCCGAGATGAGCAAGCCGTTCGTCGCCGACCTCTTCGAAGCCCGCCGCGCGCAGATCGGCGCCGATACGGTCGATGCGGCGCTGCGTAGCCTCGACGAGTCCACACATGAAGACGAGATGGCAATGTGGTTACTTGGGTTTCTAAGGGGTGGCGTTAGCGTTTCCCAACCCAGTCGCTAGATTTGGGCGACGGCGATCAGGACCGGTTTTTCTCTGTCCTCGGACGCCGCTGCGAACGCTTTGCCTATATGAACGCGACTGAGATCCGCGTTTTCAAACGCCTGTGTGACGCGGTCCAGCGTCAGACCAAACTCTTGCACAACCGACGCTAACCAATCCCATTGAACGAAATAACCGGTCGTCCTCAACGCACGTGCTAAGAGACCAAGCGTAGTCTCGTAGTTCGGAAGAAAACTGCAGACCGACGACGCGACGATCAGATCAAATTCGCCAAACCACGGTGCAGAACGGACGGCAGGGTCGTCGATGTCCACGCAAGTCGAGGTGACGTTGTCGATTTCTTTCTGCTGCAACATATCGACCATGGCCGGCGAGGTGTCGATGGCGATCACATCTCGCATAAACAGGGCTAATTTAACCGTGAGAAGACCGGGACCGATTGCAGGATCATGTCGCGCAAGCGGCACTGCCCCATCAACCAGCCCGATCGGCGAGATGGGGTGAGGAGGTTTCGGCACCTCGAATACGGAATCCTGTTTTCCTCACCCGCTTTTGAGGCCCGCCATATTACGGTTCGATTCCGTAGAGCTTGGCCACGTTATCAGCCACCAATTTCCGGCGTTCATCGTCGGGCACGTCGACCAGGATCTCACTGTCGAGGCGTTCGCGGATATTTGGGAACGGACATGGCGGGTGCGGAAAATCCGACCCCCACAACATGCGATCGACGCCAATCTCGCTGCGTAACTTAGCGGCCAGTGGATCATTGATAAACCCGACATAGACATTGTCGTCAAGGTATTGGTTCGCCGGCTTCTTGAGCGGTTGCAGCCCGGGGTACTTCTCGATGCGCTCGAGGCGATAGCGCAGAATCGGTAACCACGAGGCATCAAATTCCGAGAGGTAGAGCTGGAGTTGGGGGAAGCGGTCGAACACGCCACCGAAAATGAACTCGTTGGTCAGCGCCGGCGCGGCTTCAGCAAAATACTCGATAAACGTGCCTGGCACGTTCTGTACGTCGCTGGCAAAGCACGTGCTGGGATCGGGCACCTTGCCGGTGCCGGAGTGGAGAGTGACCGGCAACGCTTTTTCCACCACCGAAGCCCAGACTGGATCGTAATAGGGATCACGATAGGGCTTGGCATCGTCGGATGGATTGACCGGCACCATCACGCCTCTCACGCGGCGGGCGGCAATGCGTTCCAATTCTTCAAGCGCCCAGGGCACATCATCGATGGGCAACAAGGCGACACCGACCAAACGCTTGTGGTCATGTGCGGCGTAGTCGATCAGATAGTCGTTAAAGACACCTGCGCAGGCGCGTCGTAATTCGCCGTCGAGAATGCGGGGTGTGAGCAACGCCCAGGACGCGTTGAGAACCTCCGACGCAATCTGCTCGTCATCCATAATACCCAGGCGAATCGCCGGATCGCGCCCCGCCGCCTGGAGATTCTGATAGCGTTCCTCTTGGTCGATATCGTGCGAGCTGCCGAGACGAAGGACATCACGCCCGGTAAAGAAAAAAGTCCCCGTCTCACCGTTATAGGTATCAGCGAAATGGGGCGCACGCTCGCCCCACTTATCGGCGAGTGCCTTGACCCATAGATCGGGCGGCTCCAGGACATGCGAGTCTGCCGAGATGACGCGTTTCACCCGATCCTCCCAAAACAATACTTGGCCTCTAAGAGGTGTACGCGCCCAGGTTGATCCGTGCAAATCCACAGGCGGAGCGGCCGCCTGCCTACCGCCCGCATTGCGCAGACTGGCGCAGGCCAACCGCGATAAGGTTCCGTAACCGTTCTGAAACGAAACAGGGGTGTGGCATGGATGATCTCGACTACGTCGTCTCAGGCGATTCACACATCATCGAGCCGTTCGACTTGTGGACCCGAACGTTGGCCAACAAGCACGGTGATCGACTGCCGCAAGTGCTCGACAACTGCAACGGCGTCCCGGGCGTCTACTTCTTTGGTGGCTATGAGTACTTCAAGCTCGGCGACGTCGAGCCAAAAGATACGGTCGATTCGACCGGTGCGACCAAAGAGATGTCGGATGAGATGGTGGATAAAGTGAACCGCTCGAATACCGACCCCGCCCTGCGCCTCGAGCTGATGGAGATCGACAAAATCCTCGCGGAAATCATCAACCCGACGGTCGCATTACTGATGATGCGTACGCCCAACGTCGAACTGGTGCGCGATTGTTGCGCAGCCTACAACGACTGGATTGCCGACCATTGCAGCAAAAATCCGAAGCGGCTGTTGGGCAGTGCTCTCATACCGATGGACGATGTGGAGTGGGCGGTGAGGGAGCTCGAGCGAGTCGCTAAGAAAAAGCTGTGCAACGCCATTATTTACACCGACGCCAAGCCGAGCATGCAACCCTA
>CAUZWH010000223.1:0-5462 GCA_963583675.1 Alphaproteobacteria bacterium | reverse complement strand
TTCCCAAGGATTCGCGAGACGGGTTCGCGGCGACATCGGCGCTTGATAGACTGATCGAATCTATCCGCCGTGTCCGGTGCTAGATGCGCATCCGGGTGTGTGAGCAGCCACATACGTGTTTTGTTTACTGCACTCGCAAGCAACAATTCAGCGTCGAGCCGGGGCGTCGAGACGGCTGATTCCTGCAACGACGCAACAGCGGTTGCTAAAAGATCGCGAACAATCGATCTCACTAGGCGCGGGGGGGCATCGCTACTCTCGGCCAATGCCCAACCTTACTAACTGTCCATGGCCGCCAGTTTCTGGGCCTGATCCTCTTCGACCAACTGATCGACGATTTCATCGAGCGCTTCTCCGGCCAGCACGCGGTCAAGTTTATGGAGGGTCAAATTTATTCGGTGGTCAGTTACCCGACCCTGGGGGAAGTTATATGTGCGAACACGCTCGGAACGGTCCCCACTGCCCACCTGGCTCCGCCGCGTTTCGGCGCGCTCGGCATCACGTTCCTGCCGCTCGCGGTCATAGAGGCGCGCTCGCAAAACCCGCATCGCTTTCGCTCGATTCTTATGCTGGGACTTCTCGTCCTGCTGGCTCACGACAATGCCGCTTGGTATGTGGGTAACACGAACCGCGCTATCGGTTGTATTAACCGATTGCCCGCCCGGTCCACTCGCGCGGAACACGTCGATCCGAAGATCCTTGTCGTTAATAATGACGTCGACTTCTTCGGCCTCTGGCAACACCGCCACGGTCGCCGCCGAGGTGTGGATGCGTCCGCTCGCCTCGGTCTCTGGTACACGCTGAACGCGGTGCACGCCCGACTCATACTTCAACCGCGCAAACGCACCGCGTCCGCTAATCGAAGAAGTCCCCCCCTTGAAACCGCCGAGATCGGTCGTCGCGGCGTGCATTACCTCAAACTTCCAACCGTGCAGCTCAGCGTATTTTTGATACATGCGGAACAGGTCGCCCGCGAACAAAGCCGCCTCATCGCCACCGGTTCCGGGTCGCACTTCTAGGATCGCATTCTTTTCATCGGCCTCATCTTTGGGAATGAGCAGCAAGCGAAGCTTCTCTTCGGCGTCGGAGAGTTTGGCGCGATGGTCCTCAAGTTCGCTAGCGGCGAGTTCCCGCATATCCTTATCGGAATCGGGATCATTGATCATCTCATCAAGCTCGCCAATTTCTTGGGCGAGCTTTGTAAATGCCTCGATTTCCACAATAACGGGGGAGAGTTCGGAGAACTCCTTCGATGCGTTGGCATATTCTTCGCGCGGCATCGTGTCGGGGTTCGATAGCGCTTGCTGGAGCGCCCCATGCCGCTGTTGAATTGCCTGTATGCGTTCTTCGGAAATCATCAGGCGGACGCGGCACCATCGGGATGGTATCGATTAAGCACTGCTACTATGGATGACAAAGCCACTTCCTCCTGTTTGCCACTATCAAAGTCGCGAACCGATACCGCATCTTTGGCCAATTCGTCGTCACCGATTATCACAGCGCAACTAGCATTGAGTTTGTTCGCACGAGCCATTCTTTTCGACAAATTACCGCTGAATCCAAGATCGGCTGCAAATCCGGCGTGGCGTAGTTGATGGCAAACTCGCAACGCCGCTGCTTGGGTTGATTTACCGATCGGGATGACGGCGACCGGACGCACCTCCGCCGGCACTTCGGAGGCAAGCATCGCCAGGCGCTCAATTCCGCCTGCAAACCCGATTCCGGGTGTTGGCGACCCGCCCATCATTTCGATCAGACCGTCGTATCGGCCACCGCCAATAACGGTGCCCTGCGCCCCAAGCGCCTCGGTCGTGAATTCGAAGGCAGTGTGGGTGTAGTAGTCAAGGCCACGCACCAATTTCTCATTAATCGTGTAGGCGATCGCCAACTGATCGAGCCCGTCACGCACCGACGCAAAAAAGTCGGCCGCCTCACTGGTTAGGGAATCCGAACCGCGGGGCGCACCAACGATCAGTTTACGATCGCCGTCATCCTTCGAATCAAGAATGCGCAGGGGATTCTTATCAAGTCGTAATTTGCTGTCTTCAGAAAGATCGCTGCGGTGCGACTCGAAATAGTCGACCAAAAGCTTGCGATACGTAGCTCGGCTCTCGCTGTCGCCCAGCGTGTTGAGTTCGAGGGTGCAGAGCTCGGCGACGCCCAGCCCCTGGAGAATGTGTGCCCCTAATTCGATTATCTCAATATCCGCTTGAGGCCCGGCGACGCCGATCACTTCTGCGTCGATCTGGTGAAATTGGCGCAGCCGCCCCTTCTGCGGACGCTCGTATCGAAACATCGGTCCGCTTGCGAACAATTTGAGTGGCGCGTGGCGGCGCAGCCCGCCGGAGATGAACGCCCGCGCGATGCTCGCAGTGTACTCGGGTCGTAGCGTGATCTCATCGCCACCGCGGTCGGCGAAGGTGTACATCTCCTTAGTGACGACGTCCGAGGTCTCGCCGAGCGTACGGCGGAATACCTCGGTAAACTCAAATATTGGCGTAGCCATCTCTTGATAGCCATACCGTTCGGCGATCTGACGCGCGCACTCGACCACCCGCCGATGGCGGCGAATGTCTTCCGGCAACAGGTCATGGGTTCCGCGAACCGGTTGCAACGACGCCACGGCCATCTCCAGATTATTGAGCGAGTTCGCTCTGGGGAATTGTAGTTGTTCCGAGCGAGGCTTTGGCCGCCTCTATTTCACTCGCCTTTTGCTCGACCAGTTCAATCAGATGATCGACCAAGCGCTCGTCGTCGATCTTATGGTCGGCGACACCGCTTAGATAAACCAGATGCGTGCCATTGCCGCCACCGGTGAGACCAATGTCGGTCTCGCGCGCTTCTCCAGGCCCGTTTACGACGCAACCCATCACCGACAGTGTCAACGGCGTCGTGAGATGCTGGAGGCGCTCTTCCAGCACTTCGACGGTTTTTATCACCGGAAAGGCTTGGCGGGCGCAGGACGGGCAGGCGATGACGGTCACGCCGCGTCGCCGCAGGCCCAGCGACTTAAGGAGTTCATAGCCGACCTTGATTTCCTCGACAGGGTCGGCCGAAAGAGATACCCGGATGGTGTCGCCGATTCCCGACCAAAGTAGCATGCCAAGGCCGACCGATGACTTCACCGATCCGCTCAACATCCCGCCAGCTTCCGTGATTCCGAGGTGGAGTGGATAGTCGCAGGCCTCAGCCAGCTGTTGATATGCGGCGACAGCGAGGAAGACGTCTGAGGCTTTGACGCTAATCTTGAACTCGTGGAAGTCGTTATCCTCGAGGATGCGCGCGTGATCGAGAGCGCTCTCGACCATCGCTTCTGGACACGGCTCACCATATTTTTCAAGCAGATCGCGCTCCAGAGAACCTGCGTTAACGCCGATTCGCATGCTGACGCCATGGTCTTTCGCGGCAGCCACGACCTCGCGAACGCGCGCCGCCGACCCGATGTTACCGGGATTAATACGCAGACAAGCAGCGCCCGCTTCGGCAGCTTCGATGGCCCGCTTATAGTGAAAATGAATGTCGGCAACGATCGGTACTTCAGCCGCTCGCACAATATCAGCCAGCGCTACGGTCGATGCTTGATCGGGGCAGGATACTCTCACGATATCGGCGCCCACGGCCTCGAGCTGCTTGATTTGTGCCACCGTCGCCGCGACGTCAGATGTAGGGGTATTGGTCATAGATTGCACCGAAATCGGTGCATCGCCACCAACCGCTACCGATCCGACATGGATCTGGCGGCAGCGACGTCTGTGGATCTCGCGATAGGGGCGTACGCTCATCGTACCGATCAACGGAAAAGAGTCGTCAAATGATTCTATTGGGCGCGCCACGGGCGCACGCTAATGTGCGCGTTCAGCGCGCCGATATCAAGCCGGAGCGGGTGAGTCCTACGGCGCGGGCTGCCCAGCGGTGCTGAGCAGATTTTCGGGATCGAGCGATACATTTCGGCGGACTGCACCGATCGGGCCGATTGGCGGCAGCGCCTGGCCATCGACCGAAACCTCCAGCGCACCGGCGTTCCCGGTTAGCAATAAAAGACCTGGTCGGTTAGGAACGAAATAGGTGTCGCCGGCCCGCAATATGCGTGTCAGGAGCAGTTCATTGCTCTCGCCAACCACCTGCACCCAACTATCGAGCAGAGCCGTTAAGGTAACCCGCGACTCACCATTCCCATTCCCGGGCAAGCGCGTGGCTGCAGGTGCTTCGTCCGAAGCCGCTCTGCCACTATCCACCGTCGGAGGTTTGGGAACCGAAAGCGCCGCGAGTTCGGATTGCGATTTATCCATCGGCTGTTCGATATCAATATCCGCAGCCGCAACTTGCGGCGTCGGGCCCGTGGGCGTCGGGCTTGTGTCGGTGGCAAGACTAGAGGTCTGTTCGTCAAGACGATCCCGCCCCGGTCTTTGGCGCAAATCGCGCGAGAAAACGGCTGACTCATCGATCGGCCCAACGACCGGCTGCATCGCGACCGAGTCGCCGTCCACCGACCCACCGACCACCCGCGCCGGTCCTGGCAAAACCATCGCCGCACCCGATGATGTTTGGTCGCCTGATGGTGATGCGCTGACCGGTAAATCTTGTTCAGCCAACGAAGCCTGCTCGATCGCCTGCGCGTCCGGTTCAACGGATAGCCCAACGGCCTCACCCGAAACCGATGGTGCGGATGAAGCATGCAAAGAACGAGCGGACCCCTCGATAACGGCGGCGGGCGCGGAGTTTGTTGTTGCAATCAGGTTGGTCGCCAGGGAGTTCGCCGCATCTGGCTCCCTACGACTACCGGGCAGCGCGGATATTTCGCGATCTGGCACAGTAGCGTTTGGTTCAATATTCGAGGTTTGCGGGGGCTCGGTTCCGACAAGCGTCATTGACGCCGTCGCTGCGTTCGCACGCGACAACCCGGAATTATTTTCGACGGCGTTTTGCGCGGATGTCACCCACGGGGGGTTGGCTGGTAAATTGTCCTGGTTGCTCGTTAACAGGCGCTCCGGAACTGTCGGTATTTGTTCCACCGTAGAGCGATCGACATTCGACAGGTAATACCACCCTGCATAAACCGCGCCGACGAAAAATAGCGACAAAACGAGAAGCCGCCCGCTCGGCAATCTGCTTTCGACTTCGGGAGCAGGAAAACGCAACCGGGTTTGGTCGGGCCTGGCAGCAGATTCGTGCTTGAAACGACTGACGAATTCATTGCCGTCTAACCCGACCGCGTCGGCATATGAACGGATAAATCCACCCGCATAGACCGGACCAGGAAGGTCGTCGAAGCGACCGTCTTCGATGGCACTTAGGTAGGGTTCGCGGATCCGCAACTGCGACGCGAATTCAGCGCATGTCGAACCAATATCTTCGCGAGCGGCCTTGAGGTCGGCGCCGACCCCATCATAAGCCGGCGTGTCAGCCTCATCCGAGGGCGCTTCGGCTACGCCTCGTAAATGTAGGCCACGTTGTCCCTGATC
>CAUZWH010000222.1:0-5512 GCA_963583675.1 Alphaproteobacteria bacterium | reverse complement strand
CCTCGAAGAGGGCAAGGGCGAAGTTCAGGAAATGATCGATATCTGCGACTTCGCAGTGGGCCTGTCGCGTCAACTCTACGGATTGACGATCGCGTCCGAGCGGCCCGGGCATCGGATGATGGAAACCTGGCACCCGTTGGGGCCGATCGGCGTTATCAGCGCGTTCAATTTTCCGGTTGCCGTGTGGTCGTGGAATTTCGCGCTGGCGATCGTGTGCGGGGATTCGGTGGTGTGGAAACCATCGGAAAAGACGCCGCTCACGGCGCTGGCCTGCGCCGAGATCCTGGCCCAGACGATCAAGCGCTTCGATGGCGAAGCGCCGGATGGGTTGCTCGAAGTGCTGATCGGCGCCCGTGAGGTTGGTGACGCGCTGGTGAGCGACGCGCGTGTGCCGTTGATCAGCGCGACCGGCAGTTGCCGCATGGGGCGCGAGGTAGCCTCGAAGGTGGCGGCCCGATTGGGTCGCACACTGCTGGAACTCGGCGGCAACAACGGCATGATTGTCGCGCCAACGGCCGACCTTGAGATGACGGTGCGGGCCGTTCTGTTTTGCGCCGTGGGCACCGCCGGCCAACGCTGCACCAGCCTGCGCCGGCTGATCGTGCATGAGAGTATCTATGCCGATCTGGTGCCGCGGTTGCAGCGCGCCTATGCCGATATCGCGATCGGCAATCCGCTCGAGGCGGGAACCCTGGTTGGGCCGCTGATCGACAGCGCCGCGGCCGCGCGCATGGCCAGCGTTCTCGACACCGTTACGAGCCGCGAAGGCGGTGCGATAAGTGGCGGCGGACGCGATTTGCAAGACGACTACCCCGATGCCGCCTATGTACCGCCGGCGATCGTCGAGATGCCAGCGCAAACCGAAACGGTGTGCGAGGAAACCTTCGCGCCGATCCTCCATGGCATGAAATATCGCGACTTCGATGAGGCCATCGCGATGCACAACGCGGTGCCGCAAGGGTTGGCTTCATCGGTGTTTACCAATGACGTGCGCGAGGCCAAGCGCTTTGTCTCGGCCGCAGGCAGCGACTGCGGCATCGCCAACGTTAATATCGGGCCGAGCGGGGCCGAAATTAGGGGCGCGTTTGGCGGCGAAAAGGAAACCGGCGGCAGCCGCGAATCTGGCTCGGATGCTTGGAAGGCCTATATGCGGCGGGCAACCAATACGATCAACTATTCGAGCGAGCTACCGCTGGCTCAGGGAATCCGATTTGGAGATTGATGCGCGACACGCGGATCTTGATCCGCCGTGCGCACAGTTTGCAGAGCTAAGCGGCTTTTCTTTGGCGCCACCCCATCAACCCGAGCCCGGCTAGGCCGGTCAGTATGAGTGGCAGGGCGGCAGGCACCGGCACAACTGAGGGCGCAACCGTAATCGTTAGAGTCGGCGCGACTGCTGCCGCAATCTGATCGTCCTGCCCCTCTTTGGTCCAGAAGCCAAAACCCGGCGCGTTGGTCAGTTTAGGCGGCACATCAGACACCATCATGAACGACACCAGATCGTTGGTATCGGCATTCAGGAAATTAACCAAGGTGTTCTTAAGCGGGCCCAGCGCCAGGGTAAATGTGACAAATGTTGGGAAAGAATTGGTTGTTGTTAACCCGACTGTCTGAGTGAAGCTCTCTGTGCCTACCCTCGTATTGAATCCCGTCATCGTGGAGCTTTTGAGGAGCGGCGCGTTGTCCGCTGTAATCAAATCCTCTTCGAAGCCGCCTGAACCCACCACGGCATCCTGTGGATCGGTATCGTCCAGGCCGTATATCGATGCTGTAATTACATCCAAGAAGCGCACTGAAAATGTAAAGTAAGCGTCTGTGATAGTGCCAACCGGAAGGTCGCTCAGGTCGAATCGCAGGATCGATCGAGCCGTAAACGGACTATTGAGGTCGTCTTGATTATTGGGGGCCTTTGAAACGTTTTGTACACCAGCGTTCACGTTTCCGCCTTTGTTGACGTTTGAGCTGGTGCCGAGGTTGACGAGGGCGTCGGCCCCAGCGCCGAATGAAGTCGGGACATTGATGGTCGTAGCCGAAGCCGACCCCACCGCAACCATGGCAAAGCCACCAACCGCCAGAGAAAGTAGCGTATCCCGCATCCTCAATACTCCTAAGCAGAGCGATCCACTCAGTGAGGCTACCTCGATGTTTGACGACAGTCACCTGCCCATCGAGGTACCCCATATGGAGTAGTCCGTTGCGTGCAACGATCATCCTCGTCAGCCCGCTTTCAGGTTGCTGCGCTTCTTTTTGAGCTCGTCGAGGGTGCGGGGCCAGTCTTTCTTGAGCAGACGCGACAGCGATCGATCCGCAAGTAATCGCCCCTCGTTCTGGCAAGTTGCGCAGTAGTTACACTCGTTTTCGGCATAGGCGATGCGTTGAACCGGCGAGCCGCAGTCGGGGCACGGCTCACGGTAACGCCCATGTACAGCCATCTTGTCGTGAAAAGCGGTGACCTTGTCGGGAAAGCCGTCGCCCGTCTGTATACGCAGGCGTTCGATCCACTCGGTGATGGTGTCGCGGGTGGCTTGAAAAAGGCCGGTGATCTCCTGATCGTTGAGCTTTTGCGACAGCCGCGCCCGGTGCAGGATCTCATCCGAATAAGCATTACCGATGCCGCTGAACAGATGCGGATCGGTCAGCGAACGCTTGAGCGTGTGGTTCTCGACGCTCAGCGCGTGCGCGAATACGTCGCGCGTACAGTCCAGCCGGCTCGACGCCGCCGGGATCGTGCTCGGCGAGAGCGGCGGCGCCCCGCACGACATGGAGCGAGGCGCGTTTTTTCTACGCCGCTTCGGTAAACATCACCGTGCCGTCAGCGAAATCGAACGCGGCAAGCCCTTGTTTGCCTGGCGGCTTGGCGCCAGGCTTACGCCAACGTAATCGGCCGGCAATCATCAGATGGATGACCAGGAAAAGATCATCCTCCAAACCGATGACGATGCGTTTGCCGATGCGGCGACAGGCGCCGACGCGCTTTCCCCTAGCCGCCGCGATCGGCGGGTCGACCGTGCGCAGCAGGAACGGGTTAAACAACCTAACGTCTTCGCGGCGGGCGCCGGCGATGTGGCGGTCGGGACTTTCGATGTAGATCGCGACGTCGGGCAGTTCGGGCATGGCTCGCGGTGCTCACCGCTCTGGTTAGTGTGGTTTGGTGGCGAAGGTTCCCGCGCGATACTCCTGCGCCGCCTGCATCAATTCCTCGCGCGTGTTCATCACGAAAGGCCCCATGCGTTCGACTGGCTCATTGATCGGCGCACCGGCGATAAAGAGGAAACGCGCACCGGTTTCGGCGGTAAGACTCACAGCGCCAAAGGGGCTGAGGATGCCCAACTGCTGGCGTCCAATCTCGACGCTGCGCCCGACAGTATCTACACCGGTCAACGCGCCCTCGTAGACGTAGGCGAGGCTGTTGTGACCTTCGGCGAGATCGTGGGCAAAGGTCGCGCCGGGTTCGAGATGGACATCGAGATAAGTGACGCCGGTCAGCGTTTCGGCGGCACCGGCGACGCCAGCATGCTCACCAGCAATGATACGAACCCGCTGGCCCAGGTCGGACGTTTCCGGGATTTGTTCGGCAGGAATGTCTTGGTAGCGCGGTTCGGCCATCTTTAGCGACGCCGGCAAATTGACCCACAACTGGTACCCCCACAGCAAGCCATTGGATTGTTCGGGCATCTCGCTGTGGATGATCCCCTGCCCGGCCGTCATCCACTGCACCGATCCAGGCGTGAGAAGACCGTTATTGCCGACCGAATCCTCATGGCGCATGAGCCCTTCGAGCATATAGGTGACGGTTTCGAAGCCGCGATGCGGGTGGGCTGGGAACCCGGCAATGTAATCGTCAGGATTTTCATTGCGGAATTCGTCGAGCAGCAGAAAAGGATCATGGTGATCCAAACTCTGCGTGCCAAGAATACGCAGCAACCGCACACCGGCACCGTCGCTGGCGGGCTGTCCGTTGACGACACGAGCAACAACTCGTTGACGTTCCGCCATTTGAACTCCTTGAACTTGTGAACTACCGAGCTCTCGAACGCGGGCTTTGAGGGAGTGCCTACCCACCTGTATCGGCAGTAAATCCGGCCGCTTCTATACCGGAAACCGCGCATTGTTCGTCGGCGTCGGACGAATCGCCGGAGACACCGACGGCACCGATAACTTCGCCATCGTCGTCACGTATCACCACGCCGCCGGGCACCGCAACAAACTCGTCGGCCAGCGCCATAAAGCCCTGCAGGAGCAGCGGGCGTTCCTTGGCGATCGCCTCCCAGGGCCGGGTGCCCATGCCCAGGCCCGCAGCGGCAAACGCCTTGCCGATCGCGATCTTGGGCCGCATGGCTGCGCCCGGCCCGTCCTGACGTTTGAGCAACTTAAGATGGGCGCCGTCGTCGAGGATAGCAACGGTAAGCGGCTTGAGATTGAGCGCCGCGCCTTTGGCCAACGCCGCGTCGACCATGGTTTCAGCCTGCGCCAGTGTTAACTTTGTCACCTGTTCTCCACTCCTAACCAAGCTCGTTTGAAAGTTACCGACCGCACCTAAGGCGCCATGACGTTCCAGGTCTCGACCAATTCGGTGCCGGCGGCACACAGGGCGACGTCGACCGGGCAGCGCTTGGGCAATTCGCGCCTCAACAGCGCAACCGAGGCAGCGTCGGCGTCGGTGGTCATGGTGATCGTTAAATCCATGCGCACGAAAGGACGATCGACCTCGGCGATACCAATGACGCCGCGAAAGTCGCACGTGGTTTCGAGTCCAATCGACATTGTGCGGATCTTGATGCCGTTCTGCTCGGCAATCCGATTAACGACAACGTTGGTACACCCAATCAGGGAAGCCGCCAGCATTTCGGTCGGCGTCGGTCCCTGATCAGTACCGCCACGGACCTTTGGTTCATCAATGACGACGTGATGCGAGCCGATGTCGATATTTGTACGGGCCGCGTTTTCCATCACGCCGTGGACCGAGAATTTGGTCGCGCTTATCGGCGAATTGTCCGCCATAGCCTCACTTCCGTTGCCCTGCTGTCATCAGCTTTACACGCGTTAGAGCAGATACTATCGCACCCTATGCGGTTAGCGGTACGGCTTGCGCCAAGCCCGGCACGAGAGATATTGATTGGATACCGCCACGGCAGACCTTCGGACCACACGTGCTCACCCTCGGAATCCACCCCGGCTACCATGATGCTGTTGCGGTCATCTTTGACGATTACCGAATGCTGGCTGCTGTTCAGCTCGAACGACTCACGCGCGTCAAGATCGATGGCGGCCGCGTGCCCGACGAGGCGATCGACGAGTGCCTGGCGATTGCTGGGGTATCACGGGCCGACGTTGGCGCGGTCAGCCTGGGTCGAGCCGCGTTTCCGTCGCGTTATTACACGCACCCGACGCTGCCGCGACGTGCCGAAAGCGTTGCGCGTAGGGCAATCCATCGCGAAAAACACAAAAGCATGGAGCGCGAATTGGTGCGGGCCGGGCGCACCGACGGCGACGGCATATTCGACAAAACCAG
>CAUZWH010000221.1:0-5530 GCA_963583675.1 Alphaproteobacteria bacterium | reverse complement strand
GACGACGAAAGCGAGATCGAAGACGACGACTTCGTCTATCGTTCCGGCAATGGCGCACCCATCAAACTGCCGGGCGCGGAAACTGGTGAAGACGAAGAGGAAACTGAGGCGGCGGTAGAAGGCGAAGCAGACTCAGATGGCAAAACTGAGCCTGCCCGAGCCGAGACTGCAGCATCTGTGGATGGTGAAACTGAGTAATCGCCGGTCGCCGCCGAGACCGGGGCTCCGGACGCCGCCACGGATTCGGAGACCTCTGAAGGCGATGTGCCAAGGGATACCGCCGAGCCGGACACCGCGGAAGCATCTGCGGATGACAACCTACAAACTGAAGAGGTGCCGCCGCTTCCCAAGTCCCGCGCCAAGCCTGCCGCGCAAACCGAGAGTGATGACGAGGGCGACGCCGCGGTTGAGAACGAAGGAAGCATCGAGGACGAAGACCTCGCAGATCTGGAGCACGATACCGAAGATGAAGAAGGAGAGGACGGAGAGTTCAGCGCCTCAACCAAAGATGACGAGGCTGACGAAAGTAACGACCCCGATCTCGCCCCCTCTCAGGCGGCCGACCGATCTAAGCCTGAAGACGCCGCAGGCAATGACGCGGTCGACAAGGTCGCGCCGCGCCAACCCGAGCCGGCGGCGAACCCGGTGGACACCCTTGTCGAAATTGAGCCGGCTGTGTTGGCCGCGCTACTCGAAAAAGGCGTAATCGAGGTGCCGGCGCGCCGCTCCAAACTCATCCACTTCGTGGCGGTTCGGAAGGGCCGTTACCACGTGAGCACCCTATCGTTTCTTGACGACCTGCATTGGATGAAAGGCACCATAATTATCGAGTAGTGTCCGCCGCTCAATACCGGATTGGAAAATACGCTCAATTCTCGCATATAAGGTCCATGGTCTCCGATATCGTCATCGATTCGCCCGCCCCCGTCCCACCGCTTGCGCATGAAAGGCCTGAAGGCGGCGTTTCTTTTGCGTTCGAATCCGACTACACCGCTGCCGGTGACCAACCCAAGGCGATCACCGAGCTTACCGAGGCGCTGAACATTGGCGAGCGCGATCAAGTCCTGCTCGGCGTCACGGGATCTGGCAAAACCTTCACGATTGCGAATGTCATTTCCAATGTGCAGCGGCCAGCACTCGTCCTTGCTCCCAACAAAACACTCGCCGCCCAGCTCTACGGGGAAATGAAGAGTTTTTTCCCGAACAACGCAGTCGAGTATTTCGTCTCCTACTACGACTATTACCAACCCGAGGCTTATGTCCCCCGCTCAGATACCTACATCGAAAAGGACTCGTCGATAAACGAGCAGATCGACCGGATGCGTCATTCGGCGACGCGTTCGCTATTGGAGCGCGATGATGTCGTTATCGTCGCCAGCGTCTCATGCATATACGGCATTGGTTCGCCTGAGACCTATTCCGAAATGGCACTCGTCCTAAAAGTGGGACAATCGATCGATCGCAACACCCTTCTCAAGAAACTGGTGGAGATCCAATATCGCCGCAACGACACCGCCTTTACCCGCGGCACGTTTCGTGTACGTGGCGATGTGGTCGAAATTTTTCCGTCGCACTACGAGGACCGTGCCTGGCGTCTATCGCTCTTTGGTGACGAGATCGAATCAATCACCGAGTTCGATCCGTTAACCGGCGAAAAGGCCGATGCCCTGAGCCAGATTAAGATCTATTCAAGTTCGCATTACGTTATTCCGCGGCCGACGCTGCAGCAGGCCGCCAAGCATATCAAACGGGATCTCAACCTGCGCCTCGACGAACTCCAGGCGGCGGGGCAGCTTCTTTACGCACAACGCCTCGAAGAGCGAACGCGATTCGATCTGGAGATGATGGAGGCTACGGGCTCGTGTGCCGGCATCGAAAACTATTCACGCTATCTCACAGGTCGCGCACCCGGCGAACCGCCGCCGACGCTGTTTGAGTATTTGCCCGACAACGCGTTGGTGTTCGTCGACGAATGTCATGTAACCGTGCCGCAATTAGGCGGAATGTTCCGAGGCGACTTTCGGCGCAAATCGACGCTCGCGGAATACGGATTTCGTCTCCCCTCATGCATCGACAACCGTCCGCTCAAGTTCGAAGAGTGGGACGCTATGCGGCCACAAACAATTTTTGTTTCAGCGACGCCGAGTTCTTGGGAGCTCGAACAGACTGGCGGCGTGTTCGTCGAACAGATCGTCCGGCCGACGGGACTCATCGACCCGGTTTGCATCATTCGACCAGTCGATAGCCAAGTCGACGATTTGCTTGCCGAATGCAAAGAGGTCGCGGCCAAAGGGCAGCGCATTCTGGTTACAACACTAACCAAGCGCATGGCGGAGGATCTCACTGAATACATGCACGAAGCTGGTATTCGCGTACGCTACCTGCACTCTGATATCGACACCCTTGAGCGAATCGAAATCATTCGTGATCTCAGGCTCGGCGCCTTCGACGTCCTGGTTGGGATCAATCTTCTGCGCGAAGGCTTGGATATTCCCGAGTGTGCGTTGGTGGCTATCCTGGATGCCGATAAGGAGGGATTTCTGCGATCCAAAACCTCGCTGGTGCAAACGATTGGGCGGGCCGCCCGCAATATCGACGGCCGCGTAGTTCTCTATGCGGACCGAATGACAGCAAGCCTCACCGCCGCGATCGATGAAACGAACCGACGTCGGGAGAGACAGCAGGCCTACAATACGGCCAATGGTATTACGCCCGAATCCGTAACCAAGGCGATCTCAGATATTCTAAGCAGCACCTACGAGAGCGACTACGTCACTGTCGATATCGACGAGGAAACGCCACATCTTGTGGGCCACAACCTACAAGCACATTTAGATGAAATGCGCGATCGCATGCTTGCTGCAGCAGCAGACTTGGAATTTGAGGAAGCGGCCAGACTCCGTGACGAAATTCGCAGGCTCGAGGAGATGGATCTTGCCCTGGCGGAGCCGATGGCACGAACGCCTCAGAGCTCGTCAAAACAGGCGCAGAGCAACGGCAACCGTGAGAGCAAAAAGCGCGGCGGTCCTCGATCAACGGCAGGACGGCCTGGCACTCGGCAAACTCGTTCCAAGGGCGGAAAACCCGCGTTAAAGCATTAGGCCAGCACGGCCGGGCTCGGCTTTTGCCTCACAAGCTCTGGAAACGCATCAACTTCGCCGACCACCACTTCACATCGGACATGGGAGCGCCAAACCGATGCTGAGGCATGGGATCGTTTTCGCTCAACTACTAAAGGGTTCAATTCGCGACCTGGCGCCGATCGTCATCGTGATTGCGGTGTTTCAATTCGTGATTCTCCAGCAGCCGCTGCCGGATCTCGCCAAAATGCTCATCGGCCTTCTGTTCGTGGTCTTCGGGCTCACACTGTTTGTGCGCGGTCTCGAGATGGGTCTGTTTCCGGTGGGTGAGGCCCTGGCCCTAATCGCTTACCCGGAAGGGAAGCCTATTCTGGATGTTGATATCCGCGTTCGCCCTGGGCTTCGGCACAACGATCGCCGAACCCGCGCTTATAGCGGTTAGCGCGGAAGCAGCCAAAGTTGAGGCCAAAGGCGGAGTGCTCCGTGACGACCCGGCATCGCTTAACCGTTTCCAGACCTCGCTTCGCATAACCGTTGCCGCCTCGGTCGGCATCGCGCTCGTTCTTGGTGTGTTCCGAATCATTCGCGGTTGGCCGATCCATTATTTCATGATCGGTGGGTACGTTGTTGTTGTAGTCATCACACCGTTCGCGCCCGACGCTATCATTGGCATTGCTTACGACGCCGGTGGCGTTACGACGTCGACCATCACCGTACCGCTGGTCACGGCGCTCGGCGTCGGCCTGGCGCAAATGATCAAAAGGCGTAATCCGATGGTCGACGGGTTTGGGCTAATCGCCTTTGCCTCGCTTAGCCCGATCATTTTTGTGCTTATTTTCGGTGTCGTCTGGTTTCAAGGCAGTTCACTGATCGCGGTGGCCGGGACATGGTGAAATGATCACGATGCTCGCCGAGATCCTGGAGACGCTCTGGCGCACGGCCGTGGACCTCGCACCAATAATCGCGATGGTGATTGTCTTTCAATATGTCGTCATCCGGCGACCGCTACCGCATCTCAAACAAGTCCTATTCGGATTTACCTATGTGTTGATCGGGCTGAGTCTTTTTCTGGTTGGCCTGAATGAAGCTTTGTTTCCGGTCGGCCGAGCCATGGCGCAGCAACTCACGGCGCCCGAGTTTCTTGGCGCATTGACCGGAAATCCCAGTTGGTCGGTCTATTTGTGGGTCTACGCGTTCGCAGCCTGCGTCGGATTCTCGTCGACCCTTGCCGAGCCATCTCTTATCGCGGTTTCTTTGAAAGCCGAAAAGGTATCAGCCGGTACCGTTACCACCTGGGGTCTGCGGATCGCCGTTGCGACCGGCGTCGCCACAGGCGTGGCGTTGGGCACCTTTCGGATCGTCAGCGGGATCCCGCTCTACTACTTCATCATCGCCGGCTACATCGTTGTGGTATTGCAAACGATCCGCGTAAATCGCGCGATCATTCCGTTAGCCTACGACTCGGGCGGTGTAACCACCTCTTCGGTGACGGTTCCTCTGCTGGCCGCCCTCGGACTCGGGCTCGCTAGCACAATCCCGGGACGCGATCACTTGGTCGATGGCTTTGGGCTGATCGCATTCGCAAGCTTATTCCCAATTATGTCAGTGATGGGCTACGCACAATTCGGCGCGTGGTGGCGCGGTCGCTCGGACGACCAACAGAAAGGAAAGCAGGATGAAGCTTAAGTTGATTATGGCCTTGGTCCGGGACGAAAACACGGACTCGATCCTCGAAGCCGCGCGAGATGCCGGCGCCAGTGGGGCGACCGTGATCACCAGTGCGCGAGGCGAAGGTCTGGTGCCGGAAAAGACGTTTCTCGGTTTGAATCTAAGTGGTCGTCGCGATCTGTTAATGTTCCTGGTCGCCGAGCAGCTCGCGCGCGATATCCTTGAAACCATTGCAAGGGTCGGACGTTTTGAGGAAGAGAGGGGCGCCGGCATTGCATTTCAGGTGGAAATCGAAGATGCAGTAGGGCTGTCGAGCCAACTCACCACCATTTCGGACGAGATCAAGGACGAGGTATGACCACGCACCCCTGCATCAAAGTTAGCGAAGTGATGACCAAACCGGTGCGCACCATCGACCGCATGGCGACGGTTCGTGACGCCCTTAAAGTACTCGATGACACTGGCGTCAGCTCGCTAGTGATCGAGCGTCGCGACGAACGCGATGAGCTCGGGATCGTGGTCATCGCCGATATCGCTAGTCACGTTATCGCCGAAAATCGCTCACCCGATCGTGTGAACATATACGAAATAATGAGTAAACCGGTCGTCACGTTGGATCGCGACATGGATATTCGCTATGCGATCCGGCTTTTGGACAAATTCAACCTATCCCGCGGGCTCGTCGTCGACCACGACCAAACGTTGCTAGGTATCGTCACGCTACGCGACATGGTTGTTCGCTACGCTCACGTCGTTGAAACAAAATAGGGCGCCAACAACTA
>CAUZWH010000220.1:0-5531 GCA_963583675.1 Alphaproteobacteria bacterium | reverse complement strand
ATCGATCGGATTGGGCAAAAAGAACGGGGCGATCGCGAGTTGCTAACGCCCCGTTCCAGGTTAACTCGTAATAAACGACACCGCAGGGAAGCGCCGTTTAGGACACAGCCGCCCGCCGGCTAGATCCGTGACCGCCCTCTATGGTTTGTCTGACGCAGACACACCATCAATTTTGGTCTCCCGCCCAACACCAAGGACGATCTAGCTTCATATTGCGGCCACCAGACCTCTCAATGTCAAAACCGGTTAGATTAAATGCTTTCAATGAATTCAATAAAAAAACAGTCTACTTAAGTAAATAGCTGTGGATGTATTGATGGTATACTTTGTGGATAAGTTGTGAATAAGTGAGATCGGCGGTAGTTGGAGCGATATGATGTAGCAAAGGAGTTGCTCGCTGGCAGATCTAGCGCCTTCGCTCCCACCATCACGCCAATAATCTTTGGCTAGCCAGCGTCCGGAGCCGAAAACTGTTAGCCGGTAGCATGATAGGCATGCGCAAAACCGACCCCAAATTCCGCAATTGTCGTAGGGGTTGAACTGTCGGCATTTCTTGGATTCTCGGGAACCAAGCGTCCCGAATTATAGCCCTCATAAATACCCGCTACCGCGGCGGCGCAGCTTTCGCTGACACCATGGCCGATCATGCTTTCGCGAAACGCGTCGACGCTGGTCTCAACGTATTCGAGGTTATCGACCCCGATCGCTCGACCAAGCTCTTGGGTTGCTTCGCGGGGCGTAAGGTCGGCCGGTCCCAGCAAATCGTAGGCCCGCGTGCCCGAGAAATTGCCGTTCTGTAGCAGGTCGGCCGCGCGTTGGCCGATGTCGTGCGTTGAGATCATCGCGATCGGTTTATCGGCGGTGAGCGGGCCATAAACTTTGCCGCGCTCGCGTATTGACGGAATGTCGCGGAGGAAATTCTCCATAAAGAATCCAGGCCTTAGATGCACCACATTGACATCGGTCAGTACGCTATTGAAGCGGATTTCATGACGTCGTCCGGTATCGATCGCACCCATTGCCTTGGTAACCTCGGGTGCCAGATGGGAGCCGATACCGCTTAGCTCAACGACATGGGATACGCCGGCGGCCAGGATCGCAAACGCGGTTGCCTCGCTGATCGCATCATAATGAGCGTCATAGTCGGCAACCGTCGGATCTACGCCGATCATTACATAGACAGCGGTAGCGCCTTCGAACGCTTTGGTGAGCGCAGCTGAGTCTAGCGCATCGGCAATCGCCAATTCGGCGCCTGCGCGCGCATAGTCAGCAAGTTTTTCGAGGTTTCGGCCAACCACGGTGACCATCTCACCGTTGGCCAAAAGCGCCTCGCAGGTTGCTCGTCCCGTATTTCCGGTCGCACCCATAACGGCAAGCATGACGACTATCCTCCATCCTTTCGCGACAGGTAGGCCACGGTCAGTGTGTTGTCAAAGCAGATGGCTTACGGCCGCGGAGAGCGCCATCACAGTGATTCGTGGGTTTCTCGTTAACCTCGATCGGGTAGCCTATCCTTGCTCTCGACAAGGTGTTGCAGGTATCAAATACAATCGGCACGGAACATATGTCGGCTCTCCACCAATTCAACCTGGAATACAACGCCGAGCAGGATCGGCTGTTGTTTCGCATGAGCACCCGGGACGGCACCGAGATTCGTCTGTGGCTTACGCGGCGGTTTGTGAAGCGGCTGTGGAGTTTGTTGACCAAATTACTCGAGCACGACCCTCATGTGTCGGCGCAAACTGACCCCGTGGCGAAAAAATCAGTTGTTGCGTTTCAACGAGACAGCGCAATAACTCAGTCTGATTTTTCGAAGAACTTCGAAGAGAAATCAACGCCGGCACTACCGCTGGGCGAAGAACCGGTGTTGGTTACCAAGTGCAAAGCAACGCCCACAGCAACGGGGTTTACGTTGGCGTTTTCGCCCGATGAGGGGCAGCAAGTGAGCGTTTCGCTCAATGTGCAGTACTTGCATTCTCTTACTCATCTCATGTTCGAGGCTTTCAAAAAAACTGATTGGGACCTGAACCTAACAATTGCCGGCGCGTTGGCTCCAGCGGAACGGCCCGAGCGTTTGATGTAGGCGGGATAATTTTGGCAGGCAGCATCATGCCGAATAATGACGAGTCTCAGGAACGCGGCGGATAGCTTGGGCGGGTGAGGACGTAGGCCGCACAGCTCGCCATCACGCAGGCAACCACAACAATCAATATCGTCGACGCGCCGGTGGCCACTAGGATCGCTACGGCGACTGTCATACCACCTGCTGCCGCCATCTTTGCTCGCGGGGTGATGACGCGGTGTTGATGCCAAGCTCGCAGAGGAGGGCCGTAAACCTTATGTGTATAAAGCCAATCGTGAAATCGCTTGGAACTTTTCGAAAACGCCCAAAGCGCGATAAGTAATACGGGAACGCCCGGTAGAAGCGGGAGTATTAGGCCGGCAATGCCGATGGCAACGCAGAACCAGCCGAGAATCAGCCAAAGAATCCGCGTCCGTGGGTTGGCCTGCCCCAAGGTTCCGTTTGTGTCACCATTTTCAGGGTCCTTTAGCGGCGACCACTTCATTCGCCATTTCCTTGTTTAGGTCGATCGCGCCGGGCCGATCACGTTTATGATAGTCTTTGACCGTTCAGCAACGAATGGAGATTGGCATGTCCGCAATAGCCGCTATTGACGAGCAAGAGGGTACCGCCGACGCGGAAGAACGGGAGCTCAGAGTACAACTCGCGGCTGCTTACCGTTTAGCGGAGCACTTCGGATGGACAATCGGGCTCTACGGCCATCTTACCGTGCGGGTGCCCGGCCCAGAGACCCATTTCCTCATCAATCCATTTGGTCTTCGCTACGACGAAGTCAACGCCTCTAACCTGGTCAAAATTGATTGCGAGGGGACGATCGTCGAACCCAGCGACTATCCGGTGAACGATGCCGGGTTTGTTATCCATTCAGCGATCCATATGGTCGACACTGACAACACCTGTGTGATGCACACGCACACGCGTGCAGGTATCGCGGTTTCCGCCACGACCGAGGGTTTGCAGACAATAAGCCAGGAAGCCACCGCGTTTCATGGTCACGTTTCCTACCATGACTACGAAGGCATCAGTCTTCGCTTGGACGAGCGCGAGCGCTTGGTGAAGGATCTAGGGGAAAACCGGCAGATGATTTTACGCAATCATGGTCTGCTAACGACCGGGCGATCAATCCCGGAAGCCTTCCAGCGATTGTGGTTGCTGCAGCTCGCCTGCGAGAACCAGGTTGATGCGGGCCTTGCAGGCACCCTCCAGGTTATCTCCGACGATGTTGCAGAAGTTGGCTATGACGACTTCAACTTTGATGATCCCATTCGCGACGATATCGGGCAGCTCGAATTCGCGGCTTGGATAAGAATGCTCGACAAACTGGATCCGAGTTACCGTAACTGAGCTGGGAAGAAACCCTACGACGGATCGAAGCGACCGAGCCGATCGCAACGATCGATTAGCGCGCGTCGAAGTTTATTGACGGTGTGCCATGACAGGGGACCGGCAGCCGGCGAGTCCGGTTGATTGTCAAAAAACGCGTCGAGTTCTTCGGGCAAGGCCAAAGCCGAGGGAACAACGAGCGCATCGTCGGGACCAATCAAGGCGACTTCAACGTGCGAATACAGTCTCAGGTCCCGCGGATAACTTCTAATCGACCGTCGCCGGCATCTCCAATTCGCTCCCGCCTGGAGGCTAAGAATTACGTCACCATAGTGTTCGCCGTCACGAATGATTGATCTTTCATGCTCCGGATGATGGGTGGTTTCGTCGACGGAAGTGGACGGCGGGTCATCCATGATCGCCCAATGTTACGCAAAGTGCGTATTCAAACAAACGTTAAATGCATATATTGAGAATCTTCCCATAACAGCTACGGCTGACCCCCGACTGTAGTTTTATCTGTTCGCATGACCAGATCGTGGCAGCTAATTTTGTCGCGAATGGGCCGAGATCCGCAGAGCTAAGCCTGTCCTAGTCACTCGATACCCAGCGGGTGGCTTCAGCGATCCACTTACCATCTCTTCGTCGTCGTGGATTACCGACCAGGGGAGAGTAGGCAACCCCCCATCCTTTTTGAAAGTCGTCGGCTGATTTGTAAACGGCCTGCTCACTTTCGCCGACTATGAGATAGCGAACGCGGCCATCCCCAACGCTGGGAAGTGGGTAGGTGTCGGCTCGATTCAAAATGCCGGTACGCTCGTCGTAGGTCGAAACTTCAATGTTCGGCATCGCTCTCGGTTCCCCGGTTGTGGCGGTGCCAAACAGCGACAGGCTTACCAGCGGGTCGCCGTCGGCGCCCTCCAGGCGAGAATGATCACCAGCCCGTCGCCGCCGTGCGTGAAGTGGCGTTGGAGGCGTACGTGTGCCGTATCGAAAACGGTAATTTCCGGTGACTGGGTTTCGAGAACACTCGTTGTGGAATTTCTGTCAACGAGATCACTCGCAACGACGGTATCGATTCGCTCGCTCAAACCTCACCCCATCCGATCAAAAGTCTCATCAATCAAGAATGGATAATATATTATCCTACCAGATAAGTAAAATATTATCCATCCTCAAGCTGCGCCGGGGGGGGGCTCTATCCGACGCGACGATTAAGTTGCTGGGCCGGCTTGGGTGACTACTCGGGTCGGTAACTGCCTATTACGAGCGCAACGAGGGAGATATCCTCAGCATCGCGTGGGTTGAACGCAATCGGTGATTGGTAATTGGGATCCGTGCTGCGAGGGACGAGCCAATGATTATTGTCTCGCACAACGTATTCCTTGACTGATATTTCGAACTCGACGCGGCCCCGTCGCCGCTGGCAAATGATCCGTTCTCCTGATTTTGCGGTTCGTCCGAGGTCGGCGAGCGCGACGCATATTAGGATCGTCCCGTCGGGATAAAGGAGATCCATTGACGGTCCTCGGACCAAGAGACCGAATCTAGATACACCCGGGTAACGTCGTTCCGGCGGCACTGCGATCTCGAACCAGTCTCCGCGTGGCCACTCCAATGTCTCGACCCAAGCCCCCGCTTGAACGTGGCCGGTGACGGAAACGACCGTGAGCGGGGCGCTCCTGCTCTCCTCGATATCGCGCTCATCTTCAATCAAATCGCTCACCGTGCAGCCGAGCACGTTTGCAAGTTTCTCTAACGTGTCGTAGCGCGGGTGCTTGGAATGACTACTGAGAATTGCCTTTACGGCGCCTTCACTGAGGCCGGCATTTAGCGAAAGTGCGCGACGCGATAGACCACGCAGTTCCATGTAGCGAAGCATTTTGTCACGAAGCATATCTGCCATGGAAATGGATTACCCGCCGCGCGGCAGATCCTAGTGGTTATTATTTTGCCTAAGCATGGGGTAGATGCGCCGCCATTACAACGGCAACTCGATCTCTGATGAAAGCTTCAACATCACCTAATTGCTGGAGCTCTCGGAACGGAATAAATCCCAAAAATGCAGTCAATCCAACGTATTATTTGCCCTGAGAAAAAACAGACACTAGGATCGCGCCACTGC
>CAUZWH010000219.1:0-5532 GCA_963583675.1 Alphaproteobacteria bacterium | reverse complement strand
TTGTGCGCCTCGGAGGATCGGGCGGAATAGACAATTTATAATTTTCGACTGTTCCGTTACCCGGCGCATTACTCCTCCTCGGTTCGGGCCTCGCGGGGCTTGGATTGCTCGCGAGACGCCGCCGAATAGAAGCCTAACCGTCCTTGGTCATCCTTCGGTCGAACCTGACCAAGCCAAAAGTCTACAGTTCCGACGCTGCAGCAGCGCCAACGCGGGCGCCCTTCATCTCCCACTCCCTGGACCTACTACTTGTCAGCGATGGCACGCGACCAGTGTGGGCTTCCGGACGCGCCGCTTCGCGCAGTTCGGAGAGCGACTCACGCTCGCGCTCAAACTGACGGAGGGCGGCGAATTTGGCGGAACCATATTGATCCGGCCACACAACAGCGTCCTCGCACCCATAATAGGCAGCCGCCTGCTGGGTAAAATACGGGTTGTACAAGTGCGTCCGGGCGAGAGCGACTAAGTCTGACCGACCGGCTGCAATAATCGTATTGACCTGGTCCCAGGTGAAGATATTGCCGGCAACGATCGTCGGAACACCGGCTTCGATGCGAACTTGCTCCGAAAACGGCGTTTGAAACATACGCCCGTAGACCGGTTCTTCCTCGGAAGCTGTCTGACCTGTCGACACATTAATCAGATCGCAGCCATGTGCCTTGAACGCTTGGGCCAGCACCACCGCCTCGTCTGCGGCATTGCCACCCGGCATCCAGTCATGCGCGGAAAGTCTTATTGACATAGGTTTTTCACTGGGCCACGCAGCGCGGCAGGCATCAAACACTTCGAGCGGGTAGCGCAGCATGTTTTCCATACTGCCGCCATATGCGTCGGTTCTTTTGTTGGTAATCGGCGATAAGAACCCGCCGAGTAAATAGCCGTGGGCACCATGCAGTTCGAGCATATCGAAGCCACAACGCATCGCGCGCTCCACGGTCGCAACAAACTCGCTCTTCACCCGGTCCATGTCGTCGCGGGTCATTTCGCGCGGCACCTGCGAATGCGGGAGGTAGGGCAATGGCGATGGCGCGATGATTTCCCAAGCGCCTTCATCCAAAGGCTGATCAATTCCCTCCCAGGCAAGCTTGGTCGCACCCTTACGCCCAGCATGCCCAATCTGGGCACAGATTTTCGCGGTCGAATGCGCGCGGAAGAAATCCACCACCCGTTTCCAGGCTGCTTCCTGTTCGTCGGTCCACAGGCCGGCGCAGCCTGGGGTGATCCTCGCATCAGGCGCAATGCACGCCATTTCGGTGAAAACCAGTGCGGCGCCGCCAACGGCCCGGCTGGCGAGATGAACATAGTGCCATTCGGTCAACACGCCGTCGGCGGCACAATATTGGCACATCGGCGATACGACGACACGATTCTCAAGCCGCATATCGCGAAGCTGAAAGGGCGCGAACATCGGTGGAACTGGCCGATCACGTAGCGCCGGCGCGTCAAACTCTTCAGCCGCCTGGGCCGAGAACCAGCGGTTGGTTTCGGTAACGAAGTCGGCGTCCCTAACGCCAAGGTTGTCGTAAGTGATTGCCTTGGAACGCGACATCAAGCTGAAAGCAAATTGCCGCGGCGCCATGTCCCAGTACCTATCGACGTGTTCAAACCAGGACAGCGATACTCCGGCCGCATGCTGCAAGCGACCGACTTCGTCATGGCGGTGTTCGTCGTAGCCGGCGAGCGCTGCCGGCACCGTTTCGTTAGCCTTGAATTCCTCGAACAGAGCGATCGCATCTTCCATCGCGAGTTTGGTGCCCGATCCGATCGAAAAGTGAGCGGTGTGCGCGGCGTCACCCATGATCACCATGTTGTCGTGAATAAAGCTATCGCAGCGGATGACGGGAAAGTTGCGCCACAACGACTTGTTCGTAACGACCTCACAGCCGTCCAACAGATCGGGATAAAGTTCCTTGGCAAATGCGACCGTATCTTCCTCGGTGGCATCATCAAGCCCGGCATTGCGCCAGGTCTTTTCGGTGGTTTCCATGATCCACGTCGCCATCTCGCCGTCATATTGATAGGCGTGGACGTTCCAAATTCCAGCATCGGTCTTACGAAAGTCAAACGTGAAGGCGGGTAGCGATTTGTTGGTGCCCAGCCAAACAAACTTGTTGGGCCGCCAGTCATAGCTCGGCCTGAACGAGTCCGCATAGGCTTCGCGGATCCAGCTATTGATCCCGTTGCTGGCGAGGATCAGATCGGCGTCCCCCACTTGCTCCAGCGAGGTGATATCTGTTTGGAAGTGCATGGTGATGCCAAGCTCGCGGCACCGGTCCTGTAGCAACAACAACAATTTCTTGCGCGACATCCCGCAGAAATCATTGCCACCGCAAGTAATGACTTCGCCCTTGAAGTGGATGTCAATGTTGTCCCAATAGGCAAAATTCTCACGGATCTGATCATAAGATTCGGCGTCGTAGTCA
The DNA here is from genome assembly GCA_963583675.1 of Alphaproteobacteria bacterium. Lineage (GTDB taxonomy): Bacteria > Pseudomonadota > Alphaproteobacteria > SHVV01 > SHVV01 > CAUZWH01. The sequence goes on along the minus strand of CAUZWH010000219.1, from coordinate 3,109 downwards.
CGAAAATGTCCCAGCGTTGTGGCCGAAAAGACAACCCCGAATCCAAACGTATCGTCGTGCCGATTGAGCTCGTGGATCGTAATTTCGTGATCGGGATTGTGCTTTTTCATCAACAGCGAAAAATACAACCCTGCGGGACCACCGCCGATGACTTCGATTTTCATTGACCTCTCCGACCGGACAACAACTGAGCGCTCATTCATAGCGCGCGGGTTTACTGCGAGACAATGTTTGTCGCGCCAAAGAACACCGATTTTACCCGCTGACCATTGCCCATGGTTAATCCTCGTAGTGCTTAAACCCGGGGTTAGGTCCTCCCGCTCGCCGCCAATCTATTTGACATAGTCAACTATATTGATTGATGATTACAACCGTTATGACTGCGCCCCTCCCGCAACGAGTCGAATCGCTGCGCGGCTTCAATCGCTTCTATACCAAGCGGATCGGAGTACTGCGCGAAGGCTTACTTGATAGCCCCTTCCCGCTTACCGATGCGCGGGTTATTTATGAGCTGGCCCACCGCGGTGGTGCTACGGCGAGTGAGTTGTGTCGCCAATTGGTGATCGATGCCGGTTACCTGAGCCGAATTCTTCGACGCCTTCGCACCCAAAATCTCATCCTCCAACGGCAGTCGGAAGCCGACAGACGCCGCCGCTCGATCAGCCTCACCAATCGTGGTCAAGAAGCGTTCGCGGTCCTCGATAAGCGCTCGCGCGAGGAAAACGCCTTGTTGCTTCAGGGTCTTGGCGATGCAGATCAGCGCAAGCTGCTTACCGCGATGGAAACGATCGAAGTGCTTTTGGCCGGTGGTTCTGCCCGCACGCCTGCTTGCTATGTATTGCGGACCCACGAGCCCGGCGACATGGGGTGGATCATCCAACGCCACGGTGCGTTATATGCCAAGGAATATGGTTGGGATCAGACATTCGAGTCGTTAGTGGCCCGGGTTACAGCGGATTTCATCGATAACTTCAAACCTGCCCGCGAGCGCTGCTGGATCGCCGAGATCGACGGCGACATCGTTGGCTCGATCCTGGTCGTCGAAAAGAACAAAACTATCGCCAAACTACGACTGATGATTGTGGATCCAGATGCCCGAGGAATGGGTATTGGGCGACGCCTGGTCGACGAAGCGATCCGTTTCGCCACGCGTCGTGGCTATCACCGCATGACGCTGTGGACCATGAACGTGCTCCACCCGGCGCGGCATATCTACAGCACGTCGGGCTTCAAACTCGTCGCTGAAAATTCAGTCCACAGCTTCGGCCGTGACCTCATCAGCGAGACTTGGGAGCTCAATCTACAAGCGCGCAAAATGCAATGAATATAGTTGGGGTCGGCACGACATCTTGCGATTGCGCTTCGCCTCATATCGTCTTGGTGATCGTTGCCGCGGCGACCACCTGCATTCTCGTCGGCACGAGCGCGGTCGCGACCGCTTTGTGATGTACCAAACAGACGCGATCACTCAGCCTTGCCGTCGATCTCGCGGTCACTAGCTGGCAATACGAAGGATAAATCGCTCTTCGCTCTATCACAGGTAAACGATACGTGTTATGTGGCCGATAGTCTCCCGCGAATAAGAGATTGTTGGAAATGGGTGCCTTCAAAGAAGCACACGGCGGTGCGTTGGTTGATCTGCACCTCGGCCAAGCCGAGGCCGAAAAAGAAAAACTTAACGCCCGCGACTACAAGTCATGGGACCTGACCGACCGTCAACTGTGCGACGTCGAAATGTTGCTAAATGGTGCATTCTCGCCACTTGACGGCTTTCTGTCTCGACAAGACTACGACAGCGTCGTGACCGACATGCGATTGTCATCGGGTTTGATTTGGCCGATGCCAATCATGCTCGATGTATCGCCCGAGTTTGCCGATCAAGCGGCCGTGGGGGACAACATTGCCCTCCGCGATCATGAAGGCGTCCTGGTCGCGACTATGAAGATAGAGGAGGCTTGGGAGCCCGATAAATCGCGCGAAGCGGCCGGCGTGTTCGGCACCGAAGACACTGCACATCCGGGTGTCGACTTTCTAATCAACCGTGCCCATGTGGTTTACCTTGGCGGAATATTGCGGGGTAATTCGCCGCCCACCCATTATGACTTCAGGCGGTTGCGCGATTCTCCAAAAGAACTGCGCGGCCGTTTCAAAAAGCTAGGCTGGCGCAAGGTGGTTGCTTTTCAGACCCGCGATCCAATGCACCGCGCCCATCACGAGCTAACCATCCGCGCCGCTCGCGAACGAGAAGCAAACTTGTTAATCCATCCGGTGGTCGGCCATACCAAACCCGGCGATGTCGATCACTACACGCGGGTTCGTTGCTATAAGAAAATCTTGCGTCACTACCCCGAGCAGACGACAGCTTTGAGCCTGCTCAACCTGGCGACGCGCATGGGCGGTCCCCGCGAAGCCGTATGGCAAGGCATTATCCGCAAGAATTTTGGCTGCACGCATTTCATGGTCGGACGCGACCACGCGGGACCGGGCATCCGGCCCGACGGCGAATCCTTCTACGGGCCCTACGATGCGCAAGAGTTGTTTAGCGAGCATGAAAAGGAACTCGACATCTCGATGGTGCCGTTTCAGGAGATGGTCTACGTCGAAGATCGTGCGCAGTATTTGCCGATCAATGAGACCACGAAGGAGATGAAGATCCAGAGCATCTCTGGCACCGAGTTCCGCCGCAGGCTGCAGGAGGGATTAGAAATTCCCGATTGGTTCTCGTTTCCCGGTGTGATCGAAGAACTTCGCAAGATGTATCCGCCCCGTCATAAGCAGGGCGTAACGGTTTTCTTTACCGGCCTCTCGGGCGCCGGGAAGTCAACCATCGCAAACGCCTTGCTAGTCAAGCTTATGGAGAACAGCGACCGCCGGATCACTCTTCTTGATGGGGATCTCGTTCGCAAGAACCTCTCTAGCGAACTGGGCTTTTCCAAAGAACATCGCGATATCAATATTCTCCGCATCGGCTACGTCGCCGCGGAGATCACCAAGAATGGCGGTATTGCGATTTGCGCTCCGATCGCCCCTTACACCGCAACCCGCCGCGAAGTACGCTCGACAATCGAAGCTGTCGGCGGTTTCGTCGAGATTCATGTGGCTACATCGC
>CAUZWH010000218.1:0-5536 GCA_963583675.1 Alphaproteobacteria bacterium | reverse complement strand
CGCAGGTGCGTCGAATGATGCGCCCTACACCGCGCTCGCCGGTCGACATATGGTAGCCCTCTTCGCGCAACATAAACTGGCAGCTACGCGCGAGCGGATCGAACCCCGATTCTGCGAGCGAGGCAAGTTGAAACTTGCCATCGCGATCGGTGAAAGTCGTGAACATAAAAAACGACAACCAATCCGGGGTTTCTTCGTTAAATGCACCGAGGATACGCGGCCGATCTTCATGGCCTGAGTGACGCTGCAGCAAGGCGTCCGCTTCGTCGCGGCCGTCCCGGCCGAAATAGGCATGCAGCAGATAGGCCATCGCCCAGAGGTGACGGCCTTCCTCGACATTAACCTGAAACAGACTCCGCAAATCGTAGAGCGACGGGCAGGTATGTCCGAGATAGCGCTGCTGCTCGACCGACGCTGGCTCGGTATCACCCTGGATGACAATCATACGCCGCAACGGCGCGCGATATTCGCCGGGTACTTCCTGCCAAGCCGGCTCGCCTTTGTGTCGCCCGAAGTTGATCTTGCGCTCATCGCTGCTCGGCATCAAAAATACGCCCCAGCGATAGTCCGGCATCTTGACGTAGTCGAAGTTCATCCAACCGTCCGGCTCAACGCTGATCGCGGTGCGCAGGTAGACATCCTTCTCCATAAAGCCGTCCGGGCCGTTACTGCGCCACCAATCCAGGAAAGCAGGTTGCCAGGCCTCCAGCGCACGCTTGAGGCGGCGATTGTCGGCAATCCCAACATTGTTGGGGATACGTTCGTCGTAATTGATGCTGCTCATGGATCTGTTCCTAACCCGCTTGCCGATCAGACGCGTTTTTTGTCAAACGCAGCGCGCTGACCGCTTCCATAGAGGCTGAGGGCGCCGCTTTTCCCCACTGCATTCGGTCGCTGAAAGATCCAGTTCTGCCATGCTGTTAAGCGGCCGAAGATCTTGGTTTCCATTGTTTCGGGGCCGGCAAACCGAAGATTGGCTTCCAGTCCGGTCAACGCATCGGGCGAGAACGAGGCACGTTCCTCCAACGCGATGCGAACTTCGTCTTCCCAGTCGATATCGTCGGGCGTGAATGTAACCAGTCCAAGATCGCTGGCGCCGGCCGCGTCGACGTTATCGCCGAGGGAGTCGCGGGTTCGCGACAGCGCGTCGGCGTCACCGAGAAAACGCGATGCCAGTCGGGTCAGTCCGTTACCCATGGGTAACGTCCCATAATTTGATTCACTCAGTTGAATCACGGCCGGCGGCCTGTTGTCACCCTCGAATTGCCCATCGAGCATGAAGCTTCGATCCGTCGCCAACGCCACTTCAAGCAATAACCCGGCAAAGCAGCTTCCCGGCTCGATCAGCGCGATAAGACTTCGTGCGGTGACGTCCAACCGTTTTAGTGTCCGTTTCCAGAACAGAAGGATTTCCCGTATCAGCCAATCTTCACGATGCGCGAGCAGGAACTGATCGTGCGCGAGGACGCACTCCACAACGCCGTCGGTGCGAAACGCCAGGGTACCGACCTCGTTTTCGTTGGCCCGCAAATGAAGCACGAGATCGTCGAGCTCGCGAGCTAGGGCGAGGGGCCAAAATGCCGCACCGGCGGCGTGCGCCGCGGCACTATCCGTGGGCGGATCATCGTCCGGCCCGCGCAGTGTTATCGCCGCGACCCCGATTGTCCGGTTAATGTCGCAGTCGAGGTGCGGATAGTGGATTTGATCGCCATCGATCGTGCGGTCGAGCGCGGTCAGTTCTTTGCCGCGGGCGCCATTGGGCCGGTCGGTATTCCCGGCCAGCATACGCGCGCGCACGGCAACTGTTTCCAAGAACTGCGAGGCCGGCACGATTTCGTCAACCAAACCCCAGTCGACGGCGCGCTCGCCGCGGACGCCATCTTCTGTCGTACAGAAGAAGTCTGCACGATCACGCCGTACGCGCCGCTTGTCGACCAGTCGGGTCAACCCGCCCGTTCCCGGCAACACGGCGAGCAAGGGAGCCTCGGGTAGCGAGACTGTCGTTAAACCATCATCAACTAGCATTATGTGATCGGTGGCCATTGCCAATTCGTAACCACCGCCAGCCGCCGTGCCGTTTATGGCGCACAGATAGGTCTGCCGGGAATTCTCCGTCGCGTCTTCGATCGACAGTCGGGTTTCGTTGGTGAATTTACAGAAATTGACCTTCGCGGCGTGGCTGGCTTGCCCGAGCATACGAATGTTGGCGCCGGCGCAAAAAACTCGATCTTGCCGCGACGAAATGACAACCGCGCCAATCTCGGGGTGCTCAAAACGTAACCGCTGAATGGCATCGTAGAGTTCTATGTCGACACCGAGATCGTAGGAATTGAGTTTGAGCTCGTAGCCAGTATCGAGCCCGGCTTTTTCGTCGACGCTCATCGCCAGCGTAGCGACCGGCCCGTCGATCTCGATCGTCCAATGATGGTACTGATCGGGATGGGTGCGAAAATCGATCATTGCTGGCAATACGCCTTACCGCTTAGGTCGCGTCAACTCAGGAGTCTAGCGTATGGAGAACGCGATGTGTGGGGCGCGGAAAATTAGTGTTTTGTGCCAGCTCCGCCGCCGAATATTCCGCGTTTTGCGAACAACACCACCAAAATCAACACCGGCCCCAGGATGATGTGCCAGTGCAAGGTGTAACCGGACAGAATTTCCTCCAACATCAAGTAGGCCGCAGCACCCAGCACAGCGCCAAACAGCGTTCCCATCCCACCCAAAATGACCATGAACAATAGCTCCGCAGAGCGCGTCCAATGCATGAACTCAGGCGTCACAAACTCGGTTAGGTTGGCGAGCAACGCCCCGGCGACGCCACACATCGCACCGGAAATCGTAAACGCAACGAGCCGATAGCGCATGGTCGGGAAACCGATCGCGTGCATGCGCCTTTCGTTGGATTGAGCACCGCGAATCACCATGCCGAATCGCGAATTGACCAGCCGATAACTTCCGTAGAGCGACAGACCGAGCAGCACGAACACCAAATAATAGAATGTGTTGGCGTCATAGAGATCGATGATCCCGGCAAACTCGCTGCGGTTGGTTATCATCCCATCATCGCCGCCATAGGTCTCGAGACTGATCCCGAGGAAATAAAGCATCTGCGTGAACGCCAGCGTGATCATGATGAAATACATGCCGCTCGTGCGCAGGCTAATCGCCCCGATAACCATCGCGATCAGCGCAGATCCCAGGATCGCTACCGGCCACTGCAGAAAGCCGTTGTCGATGCCGTAGAACGAAAATATCCCGACCGCGTAACCGCCGATGCCGAGATAAGCCGCGTGGCCGAAGGAGATCATGCCCCCATAGCCGAGAATGATATCGAGGCTCACCGCGGCGATCGCGAATATCATCAGGCGGGTTACCAAATCCAGGTAAAACGGTTCGTTCAACACCGCAACCACAAGTGGAATAATCGCCAGAACAGCTATGCTCGCGACGACTACGTAGCCGCGGCCACCGAACCCGCGCGCGCGATCATCGGCGAGCGAAGTGATGTCGGTTTGATCGCTACGGGCACTCATCGCTAACCGCCGCGCGCCGGAAAAAGACCTTGGGGGCGAAAGAACAGCACCGCCGCCATCAGCACATAGATCAGCATCGATGCCGCCGCCGGGCCCGCACTTCCGGCCGCATCCGCCGACAGGAAGGTGTTGAATAATTCAGGGATAAAGGCGCGGCCAATCGTATCGATCAAACCGACCAGGATCGACGCGACAAAAGCACCGCGGATCGAGCCGATCCCGCCGATGACGATGACAACGAAGGTGAGTATGAGGATGCTTTCGCCCATCCCGGGCTGAACGGTGAGCAACGGTCCGGCCATCAGGCCCGCCAAGCCCGCTAACGCTGCGCCAAGGCCGAATACCAGCGTATAGAGAGCCCTAATGTTGATCCCCAGCGCACCAACCATCTCTCGATTGCTCGCGCCGGCACGAATAAGCATGCCAAGCCGCGTCCGCGCGACGACGTAATAGAGACCGAACGCCACGAATAGGCCGACCGCAATGATGGCCAGCCGATAAACCGGATAGAGAGCGCCTGGAATGATCTCGACGTTGCCGCTAAGGAACTCTGGAATCGGTGCGAAGATCGCCGCCGGACCCCAAATGATCGCGACCAACTCGTTAAAGAATAGAATCAGGCCAAACGTCGCCAACACCTGATCGAGATGGTCACGCGCATAGAGCGTCCGTAGCGCGACTATTTCGGTGACGACACCCACCAGGAACGTTGCAACAATCGCCAGCACGAATCCGACCAAGAACGAACCCGTCCATTGGAACAGCGCCGTGGCGAGATAGGCCCCGACCATATAGAGGGATCCATGCGCCAGATTCACCATATTCATGATGCCGAACACGAGCGTCAGGCCGGCCGCGAGGAGAAACAGCATCACGCCGAACTGGAGGCCGTTGAGGCCTTGCTCGAGGAAGAGCAGCGTGTTCATGCGTACCTAAGCGATAACCGAAGCGCCTGAATATAGTGGCGAATTACCCGCGGATGGGCCTGATATCTATCACAAATTAAGATAACCCGGACAGCGCCGAGAAGATCCCCCGGCACACGCCACGGTATGCCTGCAATTCCTAATAATGCTGGCAGTGGTGTTACAGGAGAAAGCCTTCGGCAACCTGCCCGCCGATGTCCAGGAAGACATCACCTTCTATAACGCAGCCCAGCTCTACAGTATCGACCCGCCACAGGCCGGGCGGGCGATTGCCGCCGAGTAGTCTATTTGCCGCCGACGTAAGCCTCTGCGTCGACCTCGATCAGCATATCGTCGCGGATCAGGTCGCAGATAAAGGCCGTCGAGACATACTCCTTGTTGGGCAGATACTTCGTGCGAACCTTACCCAACTCGTCGAAATATTTACGATCCTTTAGGAGCACCGTCGTTTTATAAACATCGTCCCAGGTGGCGCCGGCATCCTCGAGGACGTTGCCGATATTCCGATAGGTGAGCTCGGCCTGCTCATCGAAGTCACTCGAAAGCGGGCGATCCCAGATCGGCCCAGTCTGGTGGGTAATCGCCGACGTGCCGGCGATGTAAAGGATATCGCCGATCCGCACCGCACGGGAGAACGGTCCAACCGGCTCGCCAAGCGTTCCGGGATTGTAGATTGTCTTTCCTGCCATCTTTTCCTCCTCTATTCCGTCATGAAGTTTCTGAAGTTGTATGAACCGCGCGGACGAAGCTGGTGAGCTTGACGTCGTCGAGCGCATCGTCGGTGCGAAGACCGCTACATATATCAACGCCGAACGGACGAACAGCGGTCAAGGCCTCGGTAATATTTTCCGGATTGAGACCGCCGGCTAGGAACACCGGTACGGCGACCTTTTCAACAATTCGCCGGCTAATTTCCCAATTGTGAACGCGGCCGGTGCCGCCGAGTTCCTTTGTCGCGAGATCGGGATTTCCCGAATCGAGCAAGATGGTGTCCACATCGGGCGCCACCGATTGCGCTTCGTCGATCGCTGCTTCGTCGCGCACATGGATCACCTGAACCAGGCTGACACCGGGCAG
>CAUZWH010000217.1:0-5568 GCA_963583675.1 Alphaproteobacteria bacterium | reverse complement strand
AGTCAATTTCGAGTGCACGGTTGAGAGTGTGCAGCCCTTACCGGAATCGGCCTATACTTTGGTGATCGGGCGCGTGGTCTATATGCACCTCCGCGAAGACCTCCTTTCATCCGACGGACGTATCGACCTTGGTCACTTAGCAGCGGTCGGCCGTATGACGGGTGATAGCTATAGCCGCACACGCGACGTGTTTACGCTCGAACACGATGCCTACCGGGTCGTCGCATTGGGCGACAAAAAGGATTAAGCGCCCGATCCAATACTGGTCTCGATGGCTCAATCTCATATCCTCGACCTCCAATCGCTGGTCGACCGGTTAGCTACGAGAATCGGTGGCGCCAAATCAATCGAGTGCAAACGCTTTTTCAACGGGGCCGCCGCCTATGTCGATGGCCATATTTTCATGACGCTCACGCCGGTCGGCCTGGCCCTCAAGCTACCCGAGCACGACCGCACTGTGTTGCTGGCCGAGGGGGCGAGACTGCTCCAGTACTTTCCGAAAGCGCCGATAAAGAAAGACTATGTGGTCTTTCCCGATCGGATTGCCGAAAACGACGACGCGCTGGCCCCGTTGGTCAAGACGAGCATAAGCTTCGTGCTAGGGAGTCTGTGAGCGAACGCTCACTCGTCCGGGTCTTTACCGATTGTCGCCACGCTTCAAAACCGATCAAGTTCCGCGCGGTAGAACCACCAAATTGCCGAAAAACTGTTTGCCGAGAAAATCGGTCTGCGCTTGTTTGAGTTCGGCCAATGGATAGGTTCCGGCAAGCAGCGGTTTGATACGGCCAGCACGAATATGGTCGAGCACGGTTTCGAAGTGATGCGCCAAGCCGAGGCTCACGCCGATCATTGTGAGGCGCTTCAAGTAGACCGTTCGCATATCCAACTCGACCACCGGTCCGGCAATCGCCCCGGAAGTAACGTAGCGACCACCCCAAGCGAGCAAAGCGAGCATCGCACCGAAGTGTGGTCCGCCAACCACGTCGGCCGCCACTTCGACGCCATCGCGACCGAGCGCCGCCCTGACGGTGTCGATGAGATCGCCCTCGTCGCGCGCGACCGCGGCAAATGGCTCGAGCGCGCGTACTTGATCAAGCTTGGCGCTGCTCGTGACCGCCACTGCCCGCGCGCCGCGTGCCGGTAAGAGTTGCAGGAGCGCCGAGCCGACGCCACCCGAGGCGCCCGGCACCAGCACCGTTTCGCCCGCTTTCACCCAAGCGGCGTCGAGCATGTTCTCGGCAGTGATGTAGGCGCAGGGAAACGTAGCGAGCTCTGCATCGCTGAGCGGACTATCGATCGCGTAGGCGTTCCCCGACCGCACGGCGACATATTCCGCGTAGCCACCCGGCCGGCTGCTGGAGAGCCCGCCGGTGATCACAGTCGCGTCATTCTCGTCGTACTCGATGAAGTTAACGATCACTCGCTCCCCTAACCTCGATTCGGCAACCCCCAATCCGAGCTCAACGATGGACCCCACCACATCACAGCCCTGGATCCGCGGAAACATGCCCGGCTTGCGCCCAGTCCCAGTCACCGCGTTGGGATCTCGCTCGGTGCCGTAGGAGCCCTGGCGGCTCCAGATATCGGTATTGTTGAGCCCGCAGGCACCAACCTCGATCAAAACCTCGCCTGCGGCGGGCGTTGGTACCGGCACGTCTTGATACTCGAGTTTGTCGAGCCCGCCATGACCCGTGGTCACGAATGCTTTCATCGTCTTTGTTGCCATGCTCATCTCGCTCCATCCGCTCGACTAAGCCGCGTCCCTGCCGCTACGATTCGCCGTCACGCATACGCCCGCGACATCCGCTTTTCTACGATTCGCGCGAGAACCGCGAGGAAGCCGCACAAAAAGAAGTAGATCACGGCAATGAAAGTGAAGATCTCGATCGGCCGGAACGTCGTGGTCGCCAACACCTGCGCCTGATAGGTAAGGTCGGCGACACCGAGCACCGAGACCAGCGACGAGAACTTGAGCAGCGTGATCGACTCGTTGACCAGCGGCGGGATCATGCGGCGAAACGCCTGCGGCGCGACAACGTAGCGGAACGTATTAAACGCGCTCAAACCCAGGGAGTTCGCTGCTTCGACTTGGCCGCGCTCGATCGATTGAATGCCGGCTCTGAAAATCTCAGCATTGTAGGCCGAGCCATACATTGCCAGCGCAACGCCACAGGAAACCGGCGCATTCAAATCGAGCCCGGTGAGAATCGGCAGGCAGTAGTACACCCAGATCAGTTGGACCAGGGCCGGCGTGTTGCGGAAGATTTCGATGTAAGCCATCGCGGGGTATCTGAGCCATCGTGCCTTGGCCAGGCGCAGGACGCAAAAGATCAAGCCCAGCACGATGCTCGCCCCCAGCGCACCGCCGGTCACTCCCAGCGTGAGCCATACGCCCTCCAGCAGAAACACCCAATTGTCCCTGACGACATTGAAATGAAATTCGTAAGACATCGACAGCACTCCCCATGCAGCACGGCCATATCACACGCCAACCCTCACAAAGCGAGAGTCTCACAATCGCGCGGTGGAAGGAACGGCGCCTCAGGGCGCCATCAGCCGTTCGATATGGCCGGTAATGAAATGATGGATGGCGGCTTCCATCGACGACATCCGCTCCGCCTTGAACCAGCTCGATCCGGTGATGCTCTGCAAGGACTGCACGACATCGAGATCTTCCGCGTAAACGGTCTTGTACCACTCGAAGTAGACGTCCGCTTTCTCCTGGAACCCCGGTTTCTCGACCTCGTCCTTGTCGAACAGATGGTAGATCACGGCACGGCTGGTATCGTGCGTGAGCGGCCACATGAAGTAGGGCCGTATGAAATCGCGACGGGCAAGGATGTGGAAGTTCGGGGCGAGTAGGCCAAACACCGCAAAATCCTCAGGTTCCTCGGCGAGCCACGGGAGAATGCCGACCTGCGGTTTGCCGTCCGGCGTAAACGACACGCCGTTATAGCGCGAGAAGTTTCCGCCGCGCTCGCGCAGCTGGAACTTGAACTGATCGGCCTCGGTCACGCGGTCGGCGAAGGTGTCGGCGTGGACAGTTTTGAAGTGGTAGACATCCTGAAGGTTCTCGATCACGAACTTCCAATTGCACTTCCAGTCGACCGTGAACTTGTGGCCGATCCTGCAATTCTCTTGCTGCAGGAAGCCCAGGTCGCCCGCGAATTCAGCCAAGAAACTATCGAGTGGCATCGCATTGTCGTCAAAATTGACGAACACCCAGCCACCCCACTCGCCGACCCGTAAAGGCTTTAGGCGGCAATTACCGGGATCGAATCCCTCGGCTTCCTTCATATAAGGCGCCCCGACGAGCCGGCCGCTCAGGTCGTAAAGCCAGCCGTGGTAAGGGCAGGAGAACTCTTTCGTATTACCTTCACCGGTCGCCACCTCGACACCGCGATGTGCGCAGACATTGGCAAAAGCGTTGATCGCCCCATCCTCGTTGCAGGTGATGACGAACGGTTCGCCGAGCATACGAAACGTCATGTAGTCGCCGGGATTAGCGACTTCTTCGCAACGCGCGACGCACAGCCAATCCTTCATAAAGATCTTTTGTTTTTCGCGCTCGAACAACTCGGCCGAACCATAGATGTCGCCGGGCGCGTGGCGGGCCTTGCCAAGTGGCTTAAGCGTGTCTTCGATAGCCCTGGCGAACGGATTCGCGGCCCCTGCATCGTCGCGAGAAGGAAGATCGGCAATTGACATCAGATCACTCCTTTCAACCTATCGGCCGAACGAGATCGGGGCGCTAGTACCGGCGCAAAGCCGGTACTAGCGCCCGGTCTCATTAAATTCCGCTGAGCAGTTGGTCTATGGCCCACTCAAGGGGTCAGGATAGTGACTAATCCTTCCAGACCGTGTTTTTTAGCGAGCTGGTCCAGTGCACCGGTCTGCGCTTCAACACGAAGGAAATAGGTGATCCAATCACGAAAATGGTATTCGCCCTGACGCAGGACGAACGCGACTGGCACTGCAGCCATTGTTGGTCCTGGCACGACGACCATGTCATCACGTTCCTTCGAGAATTTAGCAAAGGCGCCGTAGCCATTGGCCCACGCATCAGCGCGGCCAGAAAGCACCTGCGCAATACTGGTAGCCCCGTCCTTTGCACGGATCAACTCGGCATTGACCAGCGCTTTGGTAAGAAAACCGTCTGTAGTCGCGCCGAGCGTCGTGGTGATTCTCATGCCCTTAACGTCTAGTTCACGCCAATGCTTGTACTTTCCGGCATCTTTTTTAGGCACCATCATGCCTTCGTTATACTGGATGAACGGCGGCGTATAGGTGACGGCTACGGCCCTAGGCAGGGTGATGCCCATCGGGTTGTTCAGGTCGAACTTGCCTGCCTGCAATCCGGCGATCAACGTCGCCCAACTGTCTTCCACCCACTCGACTTCGACACCGAGCGCCTTGCCCAATGCGTTGCCCACATCGATTGAGAATCCCGACAGCTCTTTGGTTTTCGAGTCCCTATAGGCATAGGGGAACCATACCGCCCAACCAATTTTGAGCTTGCCACTCTTTTTTATTTCAGAAAGCACAGAGTTTTTTTGCTGTGCGTCGGCCGTTTTTATGGTCGCGTTAGAAGCAAGGATAACGATCACTGAAATAATTGCAGCCATCGTCATTAGAAAACGTTTTGCAATCATATTATTTTCTCCGTGGCAAGATGCAGTTTTACTCTCATCAATATAGAAATATTGCTTCGAAAAAATATCATTCCTATTGAATGGGAAACAAGTTTTTCCTACCCCAACCGTAGCTTGATCTTCCAACACTTGCTTATCGTATTTCTATGGCTTAGGTGACAAGCTTCCGTCCGTTTTCGTAATCAGACCACGCATCTCCGGCGTAAACCGGCATGCGCCCTTCCTGCTTCGTGATCGATTCGCCATCGTACACCGCGACTTCAGGGGCGTGCGGACGACTTTCGGCTGCGTCGACATCAAGCCAAAGCCGTAGGAAAAGGCGTTTTTTCTCAGCGTCAGTCGAATCGTCTTCGAAGGCGCTCCTCGCATGCAGGGTGACGAAATTGTTGGAGAAGGTCATGTGACCGGGCTCAACGAGCATCTCGAGTTGGAAGTCATCGCGCGCCGCGATCACCTGGTAATAGCTAATTGCCTCGACCAGGTAGGCTGGCATTTCGATGCCGAGTTCCTTCGCCGCGGGCTGGATATACCCTTCGATAAAGCGGCAACTCAGCACCCCGTCGACGCTGGAAAAAATCGGAACCTTGTGCGGCGTCACCGGTTCCTGGCCGGGCGTTTCTTCACCGCGACGATGGTAGTGAAACCCCTCATATAGCGGCGCCAATAGCTCGGGTCGGGTCGCGAAGATTTCGTTGTGGACCGCGATGGCACTGGCGTACTGACTTTCTCCGCCCGTCGCCGCCTGACGAATATTGAGCATCCCGATGAGCTCGTTGAAATCGGTATGCAGCGAGAGTTCGTGTTTGTTGCGGTAGGCGCGTTCGAGGGGCTCGCTGTCGGAATGGTCCATCACGTAGCCGAGACGATCGCCAATGACACTCTGCGTTGCACCTTTGCCAAAATGGGCGCCGAAGCC
>CAUZWH010000216.1:0-5630 GCA_963583675.1 Alphaproteobacteria bacterium | reverse complement strand
CGAATTTCCCGCGATAAAAGTCGAGCGGCTGGCATGCACCCCGACGTCCCACGGGGCGATATCGGTATCGTTGTTGACCACGGTTACATCGTCGGGCTGAAGACCGAGTTCCTCGCCGACGATCTGGGTCAGGACGGTGTCCAGGCCCTGGCCGATATCGGTGCCGCCGCTGATAACGGTTGCGTGGGCGAAGTCGTCGAGCTTTAGGATCGTGCCGCAGCCATCGCTGCGATAGATCTTAGCGCCGCCGCCAACATGAATCGTGGCGGCCAGCCCGATGCCGCGTTTTATCGCGCCACTGGAGTCGCGCTGCCCAACTTGGCTGCGATGCTTTTCGCTGAAGTCACTCTTTTGCGCGGCGTCCGTGAGGCACTCGCGAAACCCGCAACTCGCGAACTTGTTTCCCTGCGGTCCGACATCGCCGGCTTCCTGGGCATTCCGCAGCCGGAATTCGAGCGGATCCATGCCGATTGCCTCGGCCAGTCGGTCCATGTGGCTTTCGACGGGGAAGGTCGCCTGTAAATTTCCGAAGCCCCTGAACGACCCGCTATAGGGATTGTTGGTGTAGACGATCGTGGTCTTATAGCGGCAATGGGGCAGGCGGTAGAGCGAGGCGAACGTCATCATCATCACGAGCGGCGTTCGCGCGCCCCACGAAACGTAGCCGCCGTTGTCATGCATGGTTTGCACGTCGCGAAAGGTGAGCGTGCCGTCTTTCTTGACACCGCTGCGGAGCGTGACGTCAACCGGCTGGCGGGTGGGTGAGGCGACAAATTCCTCTTCCCGACCGAAGGCGATCTTGACCGGCCGACCGGTCGCCCGAGCTAGGAACACAGCGATCGGTTCAAACGGATAGATATCGAGCCGGCCGCCGAAGCCGCCGCCGATGGTCGGCTGAATGACACGTACTTTTCCGGGATCGATACCAACCACCTCGGCGATCTCGCGTCGGTAGAGAAACGGGACCTGGGTCTGCGAATGGATTGTCAGGTTACCGCGGGTATCGAACGCCGCGGCGACCGCACTCGCGCCCATACAGCAGTGGGTGACGAACTGCATCTCAAAGCGATCTTCGATAACGACGTCGGAATCCTGTTCACCAATCTCGACGTCGCCATGGGCATAATTAATGACATCGACCACATTGCCGGGCCGTCCTTCATGAATTGTCGGCGCGCCTTCGATCATTGCCGCTTCGGCCGAGAACAGCCCGGGCAGGTCTTCGTAAACGACCTTGATGCGGGATAGCGCTAAGTCCGCGGCTTCTTCGCTATCGGCAGCGACCGCCGCGATTTCGTCGCGAATGCCACGGACTTTGTCGAACTTGAGCGGCAGGTTGTCTTTGGCAAAGCCGAGCGGAACCTGCGGTGTGTCTTTTGCGGTGATAACCGCATGGACGCCGGGCACCGCTTCGGCGGCCGCGGTGTCGATACTGATGATGCGCGCATGGGTCCGGTCGGTCCGCAGCACCTTGCCGACCAGCATTCGCGGCAGTCGTAAATCTTGCAGGTAGGTGGCGCGTCCGGTTGTCTTGTCGGGCGCATCGCGCTTGGTGATCGACTGGCCGATCAGCGATTGTTTGGGAATCGCTGTCATTCCGCATTCCCCGCGGAGTTAGCGGCGGCCGCGGCGATCGCGTCGATAATCTTGTGGTAACCCGTGCAGCGGCAGACATTGCCCTCGATCGCATATTTGATTTCGGCTTCGCTCGGGTGCGGGTTGCGGCTGAGCAGGTATCTGGTCTGCATGATCATTCCGGCCGTGCAGAAGCCACACTGAACCGCCCAATTGTCGATGAATGACTGCTGGATAACGTCCAACCCGGCGACCGACTCGAGACCTTCAATCGTCATTATCTCGCAACCGTCGCAATTGACCGCGAGCATCAAGCACCCGTTGATACTGTCACCGTCGACCAGAATCGTGCACGCCGCGCATTGTCCCTCGCCGCACGCGATTTTTGCCCCGGTCAGTTCAAAATGGTCGCGCAGCATCGTCAGCGCGTTCATGTGGACCGGTACGGAGGTTGAGGCCGCGCGGCCGTTCAGGACAAAGGTGATCTCACGCGTTGGCGAAGCCATCGAGAACCCTTTTCGTGAAGACGCCGATCAGCTCGCGCCGATACCACGCCGATGCCCGTGCGTCGCTCGGAGGATCAATCTCGCCGCGCGCAGTTTCGGCGGCATCGCGTAGCAGAGCGTCGGTGCGCTGCTGGCCTTCGATCAGCGTTTCGGTTCGTGGTGCGCGCATCGCGGTTGGGGCTACGCCGCCAAATCCAATCCGCACCTGGCGCAATATTGTGCCTTCAAGTGATGCCGCAATTGCGACCGATGCGATTGTTGTGTCGAGGGCGATCCGGGTTCCCGATTTCAGATAGCCTCCGCGCAAGCCCAAGGCCGATTGCGGGACCGTAACTGCTGTTAGAATTTCGTTCGGCTCGCGCGCGGTTTGCTCTGACCCGGTAAGAAACTCCGCCAACGCTATGGACCGCATCGTGGTGTTGTTGCCTGAGGCAGACGCTAATTCAACCGCTGCGTCCAATACTAACAACGAGACTGTTAAATCGGCCGAAGGCGATGCCCAGCAGACGTTGCCGCCGATCGTTCCCAGATTGCGTACTTGTGTGCTCGCCATGTGCCACGCTGTCTGCGCGAGAACCGTAGCGCTTTCTCTTATCTGGGCGTTTTCGTTGATTTCGCGTAGCCGGGTGAGGGCGCCAATCCGCAATCCCGCATCCGACAATTCGATCCCGCGCATTTCGTCAATGTGGCGCAGATTGATCAACGCTGGCGCGTAGCTGAACCGGCCCGCCTGCGCTTCGCGGACTACTAACGTGCCGCCGGCGACGAGAGTGGCCGGGCCCTCACACAACGCTTGCGTGGCTTCGGCTAGCGTCGCCGGTTCGCAATAGCTATCTATCCCAGACAACATCACTTGATCAGCGGCAACACTTTACGGAACGCATCGGTGTTGGCCTTCTCCAGCCACTCGTAAACAACCATCTCGGTCGTCGCGATATAGACGCCTTCATGGCGCGCCCGATCGAGCGCCGCTTGGTAGTTCGATGGTGCACGCGACGACACCGCATCCGCCACGATGACCGGTTCGTAGTCCCGCGCCTTAAGGTCCAGGGCAGTCTGCAAAACACAGATATGCGCTTCCATGCCTGTCAGGATGACCTGTCGGCGATCGAGGTCGTGGAGTCGGGCGGCGCAAGTCGGATCGCTGGTTGAACAGAAATGCTCTTTTTCGATAGTTGCGCCTTCGGGAATCAGCGGGATCAAGGCATCGACGGTGTGGCCAAGACCCTTCGGATATTGTTCGGTCGCCAGGATCGGTACATCGAGTGCATCGGCGACGTTGAGCAACTTGGTCGTGTTGGCGATGACGCCCTCGGCATTATCAATCGATGGCGCGAGCTTGGATTGAATATCAATGACCATGAGAACCGAGGTATTGCGTTTGATCATCGTGGAGGTCCTTAGTCGACGCTCATCGCCAGGATACGGCTGATCTGGCGCAGCGGCAGCTTGCTTTCTGCGGCGGCATTGAGTGCGTCCTGAGCCCCAAGGGCGGCCTTCTTGCCCTTTATCTCGCCGTGGTAACCGCCCCATTTGTTCAAAGCTTGGCCGACATCCGGCGAAAGCATGAAAGTGTCCTTTCCGGCCATGCGCAAAAAGAAGGGTCCTGAGAACCCGCCGAGTTGCGTGAAGCGCTTCGTCAACGCGTCCCACAAGCCCAAGCAATCGTCGGCCGGCCAGGCTGATAACCAGCTGCTAAAGTTGCCGGCCTCGTCGGCGATATCACACATCGCGGCGGCGTTAACCCGAGTCGCTTTGATCTTGCCCCAATGGCGAATAATCCGCTTCTCATTCAAAAGCCCCTCAAGGCTTTCATCACTCATCGCCCGCACCCGTTTGGGATCGAATCCGGGGAAGACTTCTTCGAACGCCGGCCACTTACCCTTAACCATGCTGTACTTGAGCCCGGCCGAGAAACACGCAGCGACATCATCGACAGGTAACGGTCGTCGCTGACCGACTTCAGCGCCTTCGCCGATTTCGCCTGCGGCAGCAGCTTCTTGAGCTGTGCCTCACCGCCGGCTCGCTTCGCCGCGGTCGCAGGGATTTTCTTGAACGGTGTCATCGATAGAAATTGATTGGTGGATTCCTTAGAGGGTTCCGCTGGACTTTAATCCTGTGTCCGTAGTGCAGCAATGCACGACCGCGTTCGCGGTCGTGTTAGTCTTAGTCAACGGCATTTTCGAGGGAGGACCCGATGATTGTGCAGACTGCACCGGAGGGGGAGCCACGTTTCGTCATTACGATGTCGGACCACACTGCGTTCGCCGGCAAAGTCGCTCGGGCCTTTGGCAATGATGACTTCGAGGCGGTTTCACCGCGCGACGAGGTCCTGCATATCGTTGACCATCACGATGATGGCTGGGCGGTGTTCGATGTGCAGATGCGGTTCGATCCAGAGACACGTTTCCCCTACCACTTGGTCAAAACCCCGCTTGAGGAAATCCTCAAAACCAGCGCGCGTTCGCCAACTCTCAATGAACAACACCATGCGTATTGCGGCTTGCTATCGAGCATGCACAGCTGGGGGCTTTACAACGGGCGCTACGGCCTGTCGGACCATGTATTAATCGACCAGATCGACCCCGACGTCCGACCCCAAGTCGATGCGATGCTCGACGGCGAGCTAGAGCGCCAAGGGCGTCTCAAGGACAAGCTCGCAAGTGATCCTCAAACCGCGGCATGGCTGGAAGAGCCGCACCTCATGCAGAACTACAAGCAATTGCAGTTCTTCGACACGCTATCGCTCTACTTCCACTGTAGTCATGAGAGTGAGCGCGGCGTTGCCGAGTTCCCACACGTACCAACAAATGCGACTAAGGATGTGACGGTCCAAATAACCCCAAGAAATGGAACAAGCGACGAAAATAGCTACGTGCTTTCGCCTTTTCCGTTTGCGGAATCTGGGGCGGTGTTCAAGTTCACGGGTCGCTACGTCGCGTCGATTCCGGAAACCGGTGAATCGGACTTGCAGGGTAGGATCGCCAAAACGCCGCGTCGTAGTCAGACCGTTACGTTCATCGCAGAGTAGCAGGGGAGGGTTGGTGATGTTGTTCGATCTCCTTGATGAAACGGTCAGCCAGATCGCGGCGATCGATCCTGATGTTGCGACCCCGCTTTTCTGGCAATAGGTGGCCGCCGTACGGCCGGATGTAGTCGAAACTATCAAGTCAGGTGTGGCCGATCCCGATAAGGCGGATGCGATCGGCAATGCCATCGCCCACGGCAAGCTTACGTCGATGATTAACGACGTGCCGCACATGGCAGAAGTTCTTACCGCCGAGGTTCACAACAAAGATCTGCCGGCATCGGTCCGCTGCGCGATTGTTGGGGTGTTAGCCTACGTCGTTCAACCTCACGACCTGATCCCCGACGAGGCGCCTGGCGGCTATGGCTTCATTGACGACGACATGCTGCTGCGCGCGAGCTTGGTCGAGTTTCTCGACGAATTGCCGCCATCCGGATTCGATGCGACGCGCGAGCGTAATTACATTGTCTTGGTCAGTGTTTTTGTCTCGACGGACTTAGTCCCGCTCCTGGACAACGCGC
>CAUZWH010000215.1:0-5641 GCA_963583675.1 Alphaproteobacteria bacterium | reverse complement strand
GCGAGCGCGACCATCCCTGCCAACAAAAGAGGCACAGCGTTGGATGCGGACAGCGTGGAGATCAGGTCGGTTTGGTCGACCGCTACGACGACAATTGCGCCGGACAATCCTACGCACGCGGCTAGGCCAAAGCCAAAAGTTGCTACCAATCGCATGCTTTGCATGGGTTTCTCCCCTTGCTGGCACGATCTAGGCAGATCTCCAAGTGACGCTACACTAAAGTCCCTCCCCTATTCACCCTAGGTAGATTCCCTACTCTCTCAACTGGTACTGCAAACGTAGTCGTCCGGCTTTTCGAGGCTAGGCATCGGAGGTCCCGAATCGATGCAATAGTTTCGTCACGATACGAAAAGCGAGAATGGCGAGGAGAATTCCCGCCGTGTTAGCGAACGCGTCCGCCATGCTCATAACACGATCGGGAAAATAACTTTCCGCCACTTCTAAAGCCGCACCAAGGACACAGAGGCCGATACCGATCCCAATCTCCGAGCGCCATCCTGATCGTGAATAAGCGGGATAGCTCGCCGCCATCAGTACGAAGTACGCGGCTACATGTTGCCATTTGTCGAGGATCCCAGTTTGCGAAAAATATTGCTGTGGGACCAATGACACGCCGCAAACAGCGATCACCCCGAACCAGAAAACCAGTTTCCAGAGTGTCTGAAACATCAGCATGACGGTCGTTCCAACAATCCAGCAAACGGCTCCGCCCTCCGAGTGCCTATCTGTCTGGGGGAATGATTTCCTGAGTGCAAATTTGGTCGATCAAGTGGTCGCGTTTAAGGTCGGCGATATGCGCTCGTTTGTGGTCATTTGAAAGATTCTCGCCGATCCCCTGGGTCATCGCCATAATCAGGGTCCGGTCGCTCATATCGAGCCAATATGGACGGCGAATAAGCTTGCCGTTTTCGTCCCGCGCGAAGGGATCGTCAGTGTTTGCGCCAAGGTCAGGTTCGTAAAACTTCGCCATTTCATACCTACTGCTGGTGGCGCCTCAACCTGGCATTACCGGAGACATGGCGGCTGGTTGGCGCCGGGTGCACAATGTTGCCCGCCAAGCCCTAGATCAAGCCGCCTACCGGCGATGATGGATCCGCGTAGAGCTTTTTCGGCATGCGGCCCGCGAGATACGCCAATCGTCCCGCGTGTACAGCGTGCTTCATCGCCTTGGCCATCAGGATCGGGCTCTTGGCTTGGGCAATTGCGGTGTTCATCAAAACCCCATCGCAACCTAGCTCCATCGCCTCGCTGGCATCCGACGCAGTGCCGACGCCGGCATCGACCAGGACCGGCACAGTCGCTTCCTCAATGATCAAACGAATGTGGACTGGGTTCTGTATGCCGAGCCCAGACCCAATCGGTGCCCCCAGCGGCATGATCGCGCAACAACCGATCTCTTCTAATCGCTTGGCGGCTATCGGATCGTCGTTGCAGTAGACCATCACTTCAAAGCCTTCTTTGATCAGGGCCTCAGCCGCAGCCAGGGTTTCCGGCATGTTTGGATACAGTGTCTTTTGATCACCCAACACTTCCAATTTGACCAAATCCCAGCCACCGGCTTCGCGCGCCAACCGCAATGTGCGCACGGCATCATCGGCAGTAAAACAACCCGCCGTGTTGGGAAGGTAGGTATATTTCTTAGGGTCGACGTAATCGACCAGCATCGGCTGGGTGGGGTCGCTTACGTTTACGCGACGCACAGCCACCGTAACTATCTCCGCGCCTGAAGCTTCGAGTGCATCACGGGTTTCCTCGAAGTCCTTATACTTACCGGTACCAACGATAAGCCGGGAGCGAAAGCTTCGTCCCCCGACAACCAATTCGTCGGCATCATCGGCCGGCTCGATCTCAGCGACATGGGCACCGCCACCGATAAAATGGACGATTTCAATCTTATCGCCGTCGGTCAAAGCCTGGTGCCCATATTCAGACCGAGGGACAATTTCGAGATTGCGCTCAAGCGCAACCTTACGCTTATCGAGGCCAAGCGATTCCAGCAATTGATCGACTGTTATTCGCTCCGCGAACTCCCGGGGCTCGCCGTTGATCTGCAGTTGCATGATATTTCCTTCGCACGCCTAGCACCCATACATAGCGCGTACGCGACTGGTGTGAAATAGCGCCAATCGGACCGGGAGTATGGGTAGCTTTAGCCGCGCTTGCAACCACACCGACCGTGAACGCAAGCGTTGCGTATCGGTCTCGCTTGCGTTAATCGGGGGCGTTCACGAAAAAGATAATTGATCTGATGACCGCGAAAATCCTGGTCCTCAACGGACCTAATCTCAACCGCCTCGGCAAACGTGAACCCGAGATCTACGGTTCAGTTACGTTAGCCGACGTTGAAGGTCAAACTAAAGCCCGGGCGTCAACGCTCGGTCTTGAAATTGATTTTCGGCAAAGCAATAGCGAAGGTGAACTGGTCGATTGGATCCAGCAAGCCGACGGTCTGGCCGGCATTATTATCAACGCGGGTGGCTACAGCCACACGTCGGTGGCGATCCTTGATGCGTTGCGCGGCACTGATCTTCCAATTGTGGAAGTACACCTTTCCAACATCTATCAGCGCGAGGCGTATCGTCGCAGTTCCTTCATCAGTGAAGCCGCTAACGGTGTAATTTGCGGGTTTGGCGCCCAGGGCTATGAGCTAGCAGTCGAGGCGATGGCCGCCTTGCTGCACAAGGCTGCGTAGTGCGACCGCTGAAACCAAAGCCACTCCGCATCACCCCTGAGCTGCTGCTCGAAGCCTATCGTCACGGTCTGTTCCCAATGGCCGAGGATCGTCACGATTCGCGGCTTTACTGGATTGAGCCTGAGGTGCGCGGGATATTGCCCCTCGACGATGTGCACGTCCCCAAACGATTGGCCCGCAAAGTGCGCGCCGATCACTTCGATATCCGTATCAATACCGCGTTTGCCGATGTCATCGAGGGGTGTGCGACGGCGGCGCCGGGGCGATGGACGACGTGGATCAACGATGACATCATCGATCTTTATGATCAGCTTCACGAAATGGGCAAGGTTCATAGCGTTGAAGCATGGCGCGAGGGCCAATTGGTCGGTGGGCTCTACGGCGTCGCGATCGGTGCCGCCTTCTTTGGCGAAAGTATGTTCAGTCGTGAAACCGACGCCAGCAAGGTTGCGTTGCTCCACCTAATTGCCCGCCTTCGATACGGCCAATTCCGATTGCTCGACACCCAGTTCGTCACCAAACATCTTAGCCGTTTCGGCGCAATCGACTTACCGCGCGAACTCTACCGTACCCGACTTGGTGACGCTCTGGCGCATGAAGGAGACTTCTATTCGCTACCAGATCCGGTCTCAGGGATTACCGCCTTGCAGGCGATCACGCGCAAATCATAAACCGGATGCTCGAGCGCGTTGAGTGCCGGACTGGAGGCAAACATCCAACCGCCGAAAACGCGTACAGCCGGCTCGCCCGTTTTCAGTTCAAGGATCTCCAAGAACACCGACGTCTCAGGCGTTTCTTCCGGTGGCCGGGTCCGGCAATAGCGAGCTGTAATCTGTAGTGCACCAAAGCGGACAGGATGGTCGATCGGTGCGCTAATAGTTGAAATCCGCGCAGTGACCTTGTCGAGCCCCTGTAGAATGGCAGCCCGTTCGGCTTGTGCGAACGCGGCGTGAGAAGTCAGCAAGCCGGCGAATATAAGAGCCGATACAGCCGCGCGATGCTTAGTCAACATGGGCGCTAAACCGTAGCCGTACATAGTCGAGCGTCCAGTTACCCGCGTCATGGCTCAAGTGTGGACGCAAGGAATCGGCGACCTCGGCAATGACGACCGCTCGCTCGGCGGTGTCGACCTGCCTTAGAAAGGTTTCAGCGAAGGTCGCAAGCCAACCCTCAATATCGCTGTCGATCGGGGTTGGGCGCTCGAACGATTCGATCGCATCGACGATAAAACCGGCCTCATCGAGGAACTGGCGGTACATATTGGGCGTGGGGAAATACCAGGGGTTGGCAGCCTTCCCATCGAGTCCACGCCGATCGAGCGCCGCTTCGAGCGCCGCCGCCTCGAAAGCAACGTTACCCGCACCTCCCATATCGGCGACAAACCGCCCGCCTGGGCGAAGGGCGTGCCTCACGCCGCGAAGAACAGGTTGCGGAGGCTTCATCCAATGGAGCGCGGCATGGGAGAAAACCAAATCGAATTCGCGATCGAACGCGAGTTCACGACCATCGACAACACGCGCATCCAGCCCCTTATCTTTTGCGGCAGCAATCAATTCAGGGCTCGCGTCGACGCCGACAACCGTGGCGCCGCGCTCCACCAAGCGGCGCGATAGGACGCCGTCGCCACAGCCCAGATCGAGCACGTCGAGCCCATCGAGAGGCCCAAGCGCGTCTACCCATGCCACCCCTTGGTGCGGAACAAATGAAGCGTGGCTCGCGTATAGGTCGGCGGACCAACTCTGAGTGGGACTGCCTGTCACGTGACACGATTTACTATTCTTTGGATTCGCCTTGGCTGAAGATCAGCTGGCCGATCAAATTCTCCAGGCTCACCGGCGATTGCGTGAAGCGGATTTCGTCGCCCGCTTCCAACACCTCGTCTTCGCCACCCGGGACCAGCGATAAGTATTTGCTGCCAAGAAGACCGTCGCTAATGATCTCCGCAGACGAATCCACCGGCAGCTTGATCATCGGGTCGACGCTCATTCGGATCACCGCCAAGTACGTTTCTGGTTCAAGTTCCGCGCCAATGATCGTGCCGACCTTGATTCCGCCAAGGCGGACGTCGCCGCCAACCACGACGCCATCAATTCGATCAAACTTCGCGCTCACTTCGTAACCCGCAACGGCGGCAACGTTAGTTGAGGAATAGGCAAATACCAGAAAACCAGCTGCAACCGCCAAGACCACAGCGCCGAGCAGCGCTTCAACTACATTGCCCCGCATTTGGATGCGCCTTTCGTCGTTATTTTGCGATCAAACCGGCCGCCAGGGTTCGTAGTCGCCAGTTGCCCGATCTCGCTGTCCCGGGCCAGTGATGTCGCCCGGCGGACGATATGCGGCCGCTGTGCCAGTAAGATTGGGGCGGTGTTCCTTCTCCCACTCATAGGCCGACTGCGGCTCGAGCGGCGCGGTCGCGACGGTATGATGAAGCCACGCATTCCACAGCGGCGGCACCCCCGATGCTTCGGCCTCGCCTGCATAGAGCACCCAGCGCCGGGGACCATTCTTTTCTTTGAAATAGAGATTGCCAAACTGATCGGTGCCGACCTTTTGACCATGCCGCCACGTAAAAAACCGGGTCCACGGTGTGGCGCCGTTCCACCAGGTAAATATTTGGCTCAGCAAACCCATAACAACAATCTCACTCGGTGAAAGCCTCTGAATTTGGCATTTCATGCCCACATTTGGCGCGACTATCGCACTCGGGATAGCGATCGTCCAGGCACATGATCGTCGGCAAACATCGCAATCCGCGGCGACCTCAAACGATCTACAGTCGGTCGAATTTCGATCGACGATAAGAGCCCGACGGAGAACGCGGCGCCAAATCGTTGATTCCAAAGGAAATACACAAGATTTGATTCGTCGCCGACACTAGATGTTGTGGGTCGTCTCATTTTTATCACAAAATTTTATTGACGGCACCGGTCCATCCTGTCTAGATGT